>JAOZPD010000034.1 GCA_029932935.1 Candidatus Omnitrophota bacterium
CAAAAATTTATAGGAAATTCAGGCAATACGAAAGGATTAAATTTCTTTTTAAGAGGTACGGCTATGATATGGATGCGGCTAGGAGGATGGTATTGATGAGAGCGGGTGTAATTAGAAAGCCTATCCTTGATGTAGGCACCGGACCAGGCAGAATGGCTTATGTTTTAGCGCAGGAGGGCGTTACATTAAGTAGTGTCGATATCTCCCATGAGGCGCAGGAGGTAGCGAGGCTTTATGCAAAGAGGTATAATGTCTTAGGCAGAATTAAGTTTCTAAATATGGATGCCCAGAATCTGAAGTTTAGAGACGGTTCGTTTGGTGCGGTCTTCTCCGCGAATCTTTTGCATGATGTGGATGATCCAGCCAGGGCAGTGGAGGAGATGATTCGTGTATGTCGGGCTGGCGGAAAGATTATTATTTCTGACTTAAATAAGAGAGGTAAAAGCCTGGTAAATAAGGTTTATCGAATAAATAACGATATTCATCGAAGCAAGGCAATAGATTTAGATAAGATTGTGGGGGCAAAATTTAATGCCAGCGGAATCTCCTTTGATAAATATATAGATGGTTATATAACCACATTTGTGGGCAGGAAGAGACAGCAGGGTAGAATAGAAAAAGATAATATCTCCTAACGCCTATCCATTGTTCCAATCTAATTATCGATATACTGCCTAATCTTTTCATCTTTAATCTTCCAGATATAAGTTTCAGAGATATTTGATTTATCTCTTGAAAAGGCAAGAAAAAGAATTATAATTGTAACTGAGAATCAATTGCAAATAGTCACCTCAGATGATTAAACAGGAGCTTATCTTCAGAGACTATCTAAGAGCCAAGGGTCTAAAGTTTACCCCCGAGAGAAGAATGGTCCTGGAGGAGATTTTTTCTTTCTCAGGCCATTTCGATGTAGAGGCGCTTTATGATAAGTTACGTCACCGTGTGGGAGGTCTCTCATTGGCAACTATTTATCGTACCATGCCTCTTTTAATTAAGGCAGGTTTGATTAAAGAGGTTATGCGTTGTCAGAATCGTCCACAATATGAGAGATGTTTTGGTTCTCCTCATCACGACCATCTGATCTGTATAAAATGCGGCAGGGTTTTTGAATTCAGGGAGGAGGAGATTGAGAGGCTTCAGGATAAGGTATGCCAGAGATTTGGGTTCAGGCCAATCGAGCACCGCTTAGGAATAAAGGGATATTGTAAGAATTGCCAGATTAAAGAAAGGAATAGCAGGAATGTATAGTATTGGAAAGAGAGGATTTAATGGTGCTAGATCTAACACAGCTTAAACCTGGAGAGAAAGGGATCGTTGTTGAGATACAGGGTGGAGCGGGATTCATAAGACGCATGCAATGTATGGGTATAAGAGAGGGCAAGAGGGTTTCTAAGATAAGTGCTCAGTTCTTACGTGGGCCTCAGATTATAAGGATAGATAATTCACAAATCGCTATAGGTTTTGGTATGGCAAAGAGGGTATTGGTGGAGGTTTTTAAGGACTAAATACATCACAGAGTAGATGAGGAAAATACTTCTTATAGGTAATCCCAATGTAGGAAAATCTGCGGTATTCTCGCGTCTTACAGGTGCGCGGGTTACCATTGCTAATTATCCAGGAACTACTGTCGAATTCACTCAGGGGTTTTTAAGGCTTGGTGATGAGAAAGCAGCAGTTGTTGATGTTCCAGGGACTTATTCTTTGCATCCTACCTCTAAGGCAGAAGAGGTAGCAGTGGAAATGCTGAAGAGCGGTAATCTAGTGATTAATGTTATAGATGCTACTAACCTGGAGAGGAATCTATACTTGAGTTTACAGTTATTAGAGAGAGATATTCCCGTTATTGTAGTGTTGAATATCTGGGATGACGCAAAACATAAAGGCATCGATATCGATGTAAAAAAATTAGAGCAGTTACTAGGTGTTCCCGTTGTTCCTACCTGTGCCTTAACTGGAGAGGGGATACATGAACTGATTGTTCGTTTACAGGAGGTAAAAAGTATCAGTTATCCAGCACGCTCAGATATGCAGCGTTGGCAGGAGGTTGGCAGGATTGTCGAACAGGTACAGAAAATACATCATAAACACCACTCGCTTCTGGAGAATCTGGCAGATTTGAGTATAAAGCCTTTAACTGGATTACCAATCGCTGCAATAGTAATCTATATCTCTTTCCAGATAATACGCAAGGTAGGAGAGGGCTTGATTAGTTATGTGTTTGAACCATTATTTGATAATCTCTGGCTTCCCTTAATGGCTAAGTTTAGTCTATTCTTAGGAACACATGGCTTTTTACACGATATTCTTATCGGCAGGCTTATTAACGGAGAGATTGATTTTGGTCAATCATTTGGTTTATTAACCACAGGTTTATTTGTGCCTTTTGCCATGGTGCTGCCTTATATATTTAGTTTCTATCTTGTATTAGGTCTCTTGGAGGACTTCGGATATTTACCGCGTCTGGCAGTCTTGGTTGATAATATTATGCACCATTTAGGGTTACATGGGTATGCTATTATTCCTATGATCCTAGGTTTAGGTTGCAATGTCCCGGGGGCTCTGGCTACTCGTTTATTAGAGGGCAGAAGAGAAAAATTCATCGCCGCTACCTTAATGGCCATTGCTGTTCCCTGTATGGCTCAGATTGCTATGATTGTGGGTTTGGTAGGAGAGAGGGGAGGGCAGTTTGTAGCAATTATATTCATAGTATTAGCCCTGCTTTGGTTTACTTTAGGAATGATTTTTCATCATATATTAAGGGGCGAGAGCCCAGCATTGACCTTGGAGATACCCCCCTATCGGATGCCTCAGATTTTATCAACGGTGAAGAAATTACGAATGAGAACAGAGGCCTTTTTAATTTCGGCTGTTCCCTATGTATTGCTGGGCATTTTGATTATTAATATTCTTTATACGTTAAAGATAATTGATTTCCTGGCTACAGTTTTTTCTCCTGTATTAAGTGGTTTCTGGGGTTTACCATCTGAGGTAATATCTGCTCTATTAGTAGGGTTTCTAAGAAAGGATGTGGCCATCGGTATGCTCGGGCCGCTTAATCTTACTACTAAACAGTTGGTTATTAGCTCTACCATTTTAGCTATTTATTTTCCCTGTGTAGCCACCTTTATTATATTAGTGAAAGAATTAGGTGTTAAGGATATGTTAAAATCGGCTCTGGTGATGCTTTTTGTGGCCTTGTTTGTTGGCGCATTGCTGAATCTAATTCTCCCTGCCTATCTATAAAACAAAAAAAACAAAACCTCTTTTATGGTATAATCTTTAAACCCCTGGTAACGATGTCCTGGCTCATTTACATTGAGATAATAAAAAATACTTGACAAAATTTTTTATTGTGTTATTATTTTTACAAATGTAACACTAAGTTTATATTCTGATAGATAAAATGACTGAGCTGGTCCGTTTCGGAGTATCCTTAGAGAAGGAACTTTTGGATAAGTTTGACAGGCATATAAAGGAGAAGGGCTATACTAATCGCTCTGAGGCCTTCAGGGATTTAATACGCCAAGAGCTTATTAAAAAACAGTGGCAGGAAGGTAAAGAGATAGCAGGTGCGATTACCTTTATATATGACCATCATAAAAGAGAGCTTCTTAATAAACTTACTGATATTCAACATGATTTTCAGAAGATAATTATATCCAGCCAACATATTCATTTAGACCATAATAATTGTTTGGAGATAGTAGCTGTCAGGGGTACTCCAAAAGAGGCACAGAGATTGGCCGATACCTTACGATCGGTTAAGGGTGTCAAGCATGGGACATTAAGCATGTCAAGTACAGGTAAGGGTATTGATTAGTCAACATTATTTTTTTATCTATTAGTAACACGAATATAAAAAACGTAATATAAAATGCACGAGTTTGGCCTTGCAAAGACTATATTGAATAGTGTAATCAAGAAGGCCGAGGAATATAACGCAAGACGTGTTAGTCGAATCGAGTTAAGGATTGGTTCATTAAGAATGGTTACGCCTATTTCCCTGCAGGAGGCCTTTAATATGGTTTCTTCTGGCACAATAGCTAGCCAGGCCAGATTAGATATAAAAGAAACACCTGGAGAGGAAGTGACCATTATGAATATTGAGATAGAATAATATGAAGGCAAGAGATGCAAATAAAATGGTTGAGGGTCTTGTTGTATAGTTAGTAGTAAGAAGACACGATTTTTTATTACAGAGGAAAGGAGGTAGAGTCAATGAAGAGATGTGTATCTACAGTGATAATTCTTCTGTTGTTTTTCGGCGTTTTAGATATACCGGCAATATATGGAGCAGATAACGAATCGATAAGAGCAGAGATAGCCAGGTTGAAGGCGAGGGTTAATCAGTTAGAGGAGAGGCTTAATACACAGGAAGAGGCGATTGACAATCAAAATGAGAAGATAGAGGAGTTAGAGGAGACAGGTATATTCTCGACACTTGAGGGTATTAATATTAATGGGGGAGCAACCTTTGTCCTGCAAGGTACTATCGATGCCAATGCAACTACCTCAAGGAATGAGGATGTTACCGATGGTTCTTATTCAGTAGATCTTGAATTGGAGAAATCGTTTGACAATGGCGGAACATTGTTTATTCACCTTGAGGGCGGTGAGGGTAATGGCGTAATGGATAGTGATGAACTGGATTTGTTCTCAGGAGTAAATAAGGATGTTACGGGAGGAGATGCAAAGGTGGAGTTAGCTGAGGCCTGGTATGAGCATAACTTCAGTGATGTTCTTTTTGTTACCTTTGGCAAACTTGACCCGACTTGTTATTTTGACACAAATTCTATTGCTAATGATGAGACAACACAGTTCTTAGCGGATATGTTTAAGAATAATCCTGTGCTTGAATTTCCTGATAATGGCCCTGGTGTAAGATTGGGTTTGGTGTCTACCGAAAAGATAGAGTTAGGGTTAGGGCTTTGGGACGCCGATGCTGATTGGGAGGACTTAGGTGATAACATTTTCGCCATTGGCCAGCTCAATTTCAAACTAAACCTCTTTGAAAGGGAGGGCAATTGCCGTTTTTATACCTGGATTAATGATGCCAATCACACCCAACTCTTAGATTTAACCAAGACCAAGGAAGAAGGTTATGGTTTTGGCTTGAGTTTTGACCAGAGATTTAGTGAGGTTTTAGCTGCTTTCTTTCGTTTTGGCTGGCAGACGGGGAAGGTCTATAATTGTGATATGTCCTGGTCTAGCGGCTTTCAATTAATCGGGAAACCCTGGGGAAGAGACAGAGATGTATTAGGAATAGCTGTCGGACAGATGATGCCAGGGAATGATTACGCTAAGGCAGGTAACCCTGACCATAACGAAGGCCATTTCGAGACTTATTATAACATCCATATTAGTGAGAACTTGAGTGTATCTCCTGATTTTCAGGTAATCTGGAACCCTAAGGGGGTAGGTTCAAGCCAGCAGGGTAGAGATGATACAATAATTGTCCTTGGGGTTAGAACACAAGCCGATTTCTAAAACAGGGAACGAGGAATGCATATATCCGATGGAGTACTATCGACGCCGGTTTGGATTGGAGGATATTTGGTTTCTATACCTATTGTGGGTGTAATTACACGGAAGATGAACCCTGACTCTATTCCTAAGACAGCAGTAATGACTTCTATTTTCTTTGTAGCCTCGTTGATTCATATTCCTTTGGGCCCTACCAGCGTACATCTCTTACTCAATGGTCTAGTAGGTGTAATATTAGGGCCAGTTGCTTTTGTATCCATTTTATTGGGATTAGTATTACAGGCGCTTCTTTTCCAGCACGGAGGTATTACTACTATTGGAGTAAACAGTCTGATGATGGGCATACCAGCTTTATTAGCCAGTTGGATATTCAGACTACACGAGAGATTCC
Organism: Candidatus Omnitrophota bacterium; assembly: GCA_029932935.1. Taxonomy (GTDB): domain Bacteria; phylum Omnitrophota; class Gorgyraeia; order Gygaellales; family JAHJCI01; genus JAOZPD01. The sequence continues at coordinate 5,876 of JAOZPD010000034.1, forward strand.
GCTTCAAAGCAAGTGCAGTTATCTTCGCGAGTATATCGGGAGCTATGGGGATTATTTTGGGGGTATGCATCTTAGCTATGACCTTGGTAACTACAGGCAGTGAGTTTACCGGAGTAGCTAAATATGCTATCCTTGCGCATCTTCCAGTAATGGTAATAGAGGCAGGTATATCCGGATTGGTCGTTTCCTTTATAATGAAGGTTAAACCAGAGATTCTCAGGAGTCAGATACATGGTACATAGAATTGATTGGATTATGGTAATATCCTTCAGGAGGTGATATAATGAAAAATTCTGGTATAATAGTTATACTTTTAATCTGTATGTCTCTTCTTTGGATAGGATGCGCAGATGCTCATTTCGGAATGATAGTCCCATCCGATGATATTGTGACTAAGGACGACGATAAGATTATTGGTTTAGAGATAAAGTTTATGCATCCAATGGAGGGTCACTATATGAATATGGAGAAGCCAGTTCGTTTTGGGGTGATACATATGGGTAAAAGGATTAATTTGCTTGATACCCTTAATCAGAAAAAGATTCAAGGATATTCGACCTGGGAGGCCGCTTATCATATAAGGCAACCCGGAGATTATACATTCTATGTTGAACCAGAGCCTTATTGGGAGCCAGCGGAGGACTGTTATATTATCCATTACACCAAGACTTGTGTGAATGCCTTTGGTATGCAGAAGGGTTGGGACCAGGAGATAGGCTTGGAGACAGAGATTGTGCCTTTAACAAGACCCTATGGGTTATGGACAGGGAATACATTCAGGGGTATTGTAAAATTAAAAGGTAAACCCGTTCCCTATGCAGAGATAGAGGTAGAATACTATAATAAAGATGGCGAAGTAGTACCTCCCGCCGACCCTTATGTTACCCAAGTTATTAAATCCGATGTAAACGGTGTTTTTGCATATTCGATACCCAAAGCAGGATGGTGGGGCTTTGCTGCTTTGAATGAGGCCTCCTGGACTATAAAGGGGCCTGACGGGAAGGATAAGCCTGTCGAGATAGGTGCTGTCTATTGGTTGAGGGCGCAGGATATGGAGTGATGAGAAGAGGCCATAGAAGAATCTTCACAGTTATATCGTTGGCAGTTTCCGCTATTTTGTTAATAGGGCTTCCTCTCTGTGCTTATGCCCATAAGGTGAATATCTTTGCCTATGTAGAAGGAGATATGGTTTATACGGAGAGTTATTTCCCTGACGGCAAGAAGGTAGAGGGAGGTATAATCGAGGTGTATGACAGTCAGGGGAATAAGATATTGGAGGGACTCACAGATAGAGAGGGCCAATTTAAGTTTAAGATACCCAAAAAGGATGATTTGAAAATAATCCTTAACGCTACCATGGGGCATAAGAACTCATATATTCTCTCAGCAGATGAGTTATCTGACATCTATTCAGAAGAGAATCAGCAGAGAGTAAAGCCGGGTGATTCGCGAACACAGGGGGCTGTGCAGGTTTCTCCAGAGCAGCTCAGAGGGATCATCGATGATTCGCTTCAGAGGCAATTGAGACCACTGATAAGGCAGCTGAGTAAGATGAACCAGGATAGAATATCGTTTACCGAGGTAATAGGAGGCATCGGTTATATCTTTGGAGTCATGGGAATCATTTTTTATTTTCTTAATCAAAGAAGAAAAGAGTAAGGCAATAATGCATCTACCCGAGATTGACAAATACGCACACCTTAAATCTATATTTCACTCCTGGGAGCCCAGGGCCAAACTTGTTTCGTTTTTATTTTTGATTATTACTATCTCATTATTGCATAATTTAATATCTGCATGTGCAGGATTAGTTTTGGCAGTAGTGCTTGTCTTTCTTTCGGGTATTCCCTTTCGATTTGTATTTAAAAGCCTGACTTGGCTATTTCTTTTTGTGTTATTATTTTTTGTGATTATGCCCTTAACGGTACCAGGAAGGATTCTATTTAAGGTGGGTTTTATAACTTGCTCTCAAGAGGGGTTCAATATAGCCCTTCTCATAGCGCTTAGGGCAATAAGTATTGGTTTGCTTGTTTTTCCTATGATTGGTACCATGGAATTCCATAAAACCCTGAAGGCATTGTCCAGGCTTAAGATTCCTAATAGATTAATTCAGATGATCATGTTTACCTACCGCTATCTTTTTGTTTTTATAGAAGAGTACAGAAGGATGACTATTGCGACTCAGGCGCGTCTTTTTAAGAGAAGAACGAACCTCTCGACTCTAAGAATAACTGGCAATCTAATCAGCATGTTATTCATTCGTGGGTTTGAGAGGACCCAGTGTATATATGATGCTATGGTCTCAAGGGGGTATAAGGGCAATCTGGAGATTATCGATGAGTCCAAACTCTGCTGTAAAGACTTTTTAAAATCATCTTTGATTATAATGGCAGCATTGTTACTAAATTTTTCTAAATTTGTATTTTAATTATTGTGTAATGAAGGCCAATAATAAATCTTTATGAGAGAAGTGATAAAGATAACTAATTTAGAGTATGTCTATCCCGATGGCACTCATGCACTCAGAGGGATAAATCTGAATATCTTAGAGGGTGAATCTGTAGGTTTAATTGGCCCGAATGGCGCTGGTAAGTCCACGCTTTTATTACATCTAAATGGTATCCTTAGACAAAAGGGTAGAGTTGAGATTGATGGGTTAAATCTAGAAGAGGGTAATTTGGATAAGATAAGAAATAAAGTGGGATTTGTTTTTCAAGATCCGCAGAATCAGCTATTTATGCCTACTGTATTTGATGATGTAGCATTTGGGCCAATCAATATGAAGTTAGCAAAGGAAAGGGTTAAGGAGGTGGTTTATGAAGCCCTAAAGGAAGTGGATATGTTATATTCAATTAAGCGTGTCTCTCATCATTTAAGCTTCGGTGAGAAGAAGAAGATTTCTATTGCTACAGTCCTCTCGATGAGCCCACAGATCCTAATCTTGGATGAGCCCTCCGCAAATCTGGACCCGGCGGCACGTAGGCATCTAATTGATTTTCTGAAGAGGTTGTCGATTACTAAGATTATAGCAGGTCACGATTTAGAATTGATATTAGAGTTATGTGAGAGGAGTATATTATTGGATAAGGGTAAGGTTGTCGCCGATGGAAATACACAGATAATCTTAAGTGATTCTTTATTAATGCAAGAGCATAACTTAGAGGTTCCTTCCTGTTTGAAAGCGGATTTTCAGAAAAAGATAGAAGAAAGAGTCTCGTTATAATTAAAAAAGTACTTGACATTCTTTTATTTTATTATATAATTACTACTGATTTAATTAGATTAGTAGTGATTATATAAGTATAAAATTTTGTAAAAGAGAGGAATTATGAGGCTTTCTACCAAAGGGCGTTATGGTGCCAGGTTAATGTTGGAGTTGGCGTTACATTATGGCCAGGGGCCTATTCTTCTAAAAGATGTAGCTGAACAGCAGCAGATATCTGAGAAATATCTGGGTCATCTAATATCCCCTCTCAAGGCAGCGGGGTTGATAAATTCGAGCAGAGGAGCTCATGGGGGGTATATTTTAGCTAAGCCTCCGCATAAGGTAACCTTAAGTGAGATACTCAAGGCCGTAGAGGGCAATTTAACCTTAGTGGAGTGCGTCAATGCACCTAGGGTTTGTAATAGAGTAGATTCTTGTGTAACCAGAGATATATGGCAATATGTAACTATGAGAGTAACAGAGGCTTTAGAATCTATTACCCTGCAGAATATGGTTGAGCGTCAAAGGCAAAAACAGGAATCACAATTTCCTATGTATAGCATATAGTATCATTATAAAAATATATTTAAAAGGAGGTAAGGGTGGAACATAGATTTGCTGAGGTTGATGAAGGCCGAATTACCGAGGCTATTATAAGGGATTTTTATGAGAAGATGATTGAGAATATAAGAAGTGACTGCATAATAGTTGGCGCTGGTCCGAGTGGTTTATATGCAGCCAGGCAGTTGGCCAGGGAGGGGTTTCGAGTGGTTATTGTGGAAGCGAATAATTATCTAGGTGGCGGATTCTGGGTCGGTGGTTACTTGATGAATGGAGTAACGGTTAGGAAGCCCGCGAATGAATTACTCGATGCCATAGGTATTCCCTCCAAGAGGATGAGCGAAGGGCTATATCTATTTGATGGGCCTTATGCCTGTTCAAAGTTAATTTCTAGTGTCTGCGAGGCAGGGGCGAGGGTTATTAATATGACTAAGTTTGACGATGTTATTCTGCGAGAGAATAATCGAGTTGCCGGAGTAGTTATCAATTGGACAGCAGTGGCTGCTTTACCCAGGGCAATTACCTGTGTAGATCCTATCGCTCTGGAAGCAAGGCTAGTAATTGATGCTACCGGTCATGATGCTGTAGTAGTGAATTCGTTAGCCAAGAGAGGATTATTAGAGATCAAGGGTTTTGGAGGTATGTGGGTACAGAGATCGGAGGAGATGGTACTTAACAGAACTACTGAGATACATCCTGGTTTAATCGTTACAGGTATGGCAGTAGCAACCGTCTTTGGGATACCGAGGATGGGACCGACTTTTGGTGCTATGTTACTCTCGGGAAAGAAAGCTGCTGAGATTGCCAAGGATATACTTCTCAAAAGAAACGGCACAGGTACTGTTAGAGATATTCTGCATAATCAGATTGGATTTGATGCTTTACAGGAGAGGCGAGCTTGAGGTTTGTTTGTTGGTTTGGAATTTGCTACCTCTCGTTTTCTAGAATTATAAAACAGAGCGAGAGGTAATTTTTTTAATTTTTTGAGATTAATCTTAAAGTATGACAAAAGGAGGTATTATAGATGTTAAGGATAGCAGAGGATGTGACTAAACTGATAGGCAATACACCTCTGGTAAGACTTAATCGGATGGCCTTAGGATTAAAGGCTACTATTGTGGCTAAATTGGAGTATTTTAACCCACTATCTAGCGTAAAGGATAGAATCGGAGTGAGTATGATTGAAGCTGCCGAAAGAGCAGGGCTTATTAAAAAAGATACTGTTATTCTTGAGCCTACCAGTGGTAATACAGGTATAGCCCTGGCCTTTGTTTGTGCTGCAAAAGGATATAAGCTTGTTCTTACTATGCCAGATACGATGAGTTTAGAACGCAGGAATCTCCTTGAGGCTCTAGGGGCTGAGTTGGTCCTTACCCCTGGTAGTGAAGGCATGAGGGGTGCGGTTGCCAAGGCAGAGGAATTGGCAGGAGGAGACTCGCGGTATTTTATACCTCAGCAGTTTAAGAATCCGGCTAATCCAGAGGTTCACCGTAGAACTACCGCTGAGGAAATCTGGAGGGATACGGATGGTAAGGTAGATATTCTGGTTGCTGGGATAGGCACTGGCGGCACAATTACAGGTGTATCGGAAGTAATAAAGAAGAGGAGGCCTGAATTTAAAGCAATCGCAGTTGAACCCAGGGAATCGCCTGTTCTTTCTGGAGGGAAGCCCGGCTTACATAAGATACAGGGTATTGGTGCAGGATTTATTCCAGATATTTTACGAAGAGATTTGGTAGATGAGGTAGTCCAGGTGAGTAATGAGGATGCTGCAAGGACTACCCGGAGACTGGCTAAGGAAGAGGGCTTATTTGTGGGTATCTCCTCTGGGGCTGCGGTGTGGTCGGCAATAGAGATAGGGAAAAGAGAGGAGAATAAGAATAAGCTTATAGTTGTAATCTTGCCAGATACAGGAGAGAGATATCTCTCCACAGGTTTATTTCAGGGAGATTAGTCTGATAATCTGCGAATGAAAGGCAGGTGGTTGTTATGTTATGGAGCATGTGTATATAACTGACATATATAATGTGAATAAGAAATGAATTCGGGGATATAATTATTCTTCAGGAGGATTAATCATGGCAAAGACGATTAAGGAAATTAACGAAAAGATAAAGAAGGGCGAGGTTGTCGTAGTAAATGCCGAAGAGATTATTGATATTGTTGATAGGAAAGGACCAAAGAAAGCGGCACAGGAAGTCGATGTTGTTACCACAGCTACATTTGGTCCCATGTGTTCATCGGGGGCATATTTTAACATTGGGCATACTAAGCCAAAGATAAAACTTGGGGGCGGGAGAGCCTATTTGAATGATATTCCACTCTATACTGGTTTTGCTGCAGTAGATGTCTATTTGGGAGCAACGGCTTTACCAGATGATGATCCAAGAAACAAGATTTTTCCCGGTGAATTTAAATATGGAGGAGGGCATGTAATTGAGGAGTTGGTGGCTGGGCATGATCTATGTCTGAGGGCTACTGCCTACGGGACTGATTGCTATCCTAGAAAGAAACTGGAGACCTGGATAAATATCAAAGATTTAAACGAGGCAGTTCTTTTCAACCCCAGGAATGTATACCAGAATTATAATGTAGCAGTAAACCTTTCAGATAGAACAATCTATACTTATATGGGTACATTGAAGCCTATGCTGGGTAATGCTAATTATTGCTCTGCCGGGCAGTTATCGCCGCTTTTGAATGATCC
>JAOZPD010000127.1 GCA_029932935.1 Candidatus Omnitrophota bacterium
GTTTGTTTAAGATAGTTGATTTATTGGTTATTTCCTCAATCAGGGAGGGCTTGCCTATTGTTGCCCTGGAGGCAATGGCAGAGGGCGTGCCTGTGGTGGCAACAGATGTAGGGGGTAACCGTGAGTTAATTATAAACAGAGAGACGGGTCTATTGGTTCCTGCGCGTAATCCAAATATCCTGGCAGAAGCCATTATGTCTATAATAAATAATCATGATGTAGCAATACGAATGGGTAAATAGGCAAAGAAAAGAATAGATGCTCTTTTTACTTTAAGCAACATGATTAATGAAACAGAGAAGTTATATTGTGATTTAATTAAGTAAAGACGATGAGGATTCTAACTACATACCCTATACCAGAGAGTAAAGAATGGGTTAGCAATACCTATCTTGTCCCTATCCGAGGCAGAAGGTGTTTTTTTGGCATTAGAGATTGGTTGCTACCCATTAAATTACTGTTTATACGCAAGAATTTCGATGTGATAATTACAGGTGCAGAAAGAGAGGATGAGTTATTTGCCCTGTTCCAGACGCTATTAGTCTTTGGTAAGATTAAACATATAATGATTGATTGTCTATGGAAGAAGGAAAAGAGATATTATAAATATATTATCAAAAGAATACTACTCAAATTGATTAGCAGGTCAATTATACATTTTGTTGTCTGGTCTAATGAAGAAAAAGAGAAATATCCAGAGGAGTTTGATTTACCTAAAGGGAAATTCATTTTTATACCCTACCATCATACTCTATCAGGATATAAATTTAATGTAGAGGAGAGAGATTATATATTTGCAGGCGGTGATTCATCGCGTGATTACTATACTTTAATTGAGGCAGTAAGAGATTTAGGGGTAAATACAGTGATAGCATTGAGGAACCGTAAACTAATAGATTCAATAGATATTCCGGGTAATATTCGTATTGTAATGCCGGATCCAGTAGAATTCAGGAACCTCATGGCTAAATCCAAGATTGTGGTTGTCCCGCTTAAAAAAGATTTATTCCAGAGTGCAGGCCAACAGACTTATCTGAACGCAATGAGGATGGGTAAGCCGGTCGTTGTTTCAGAAGCGCCAGGAGTAAGGGATTATATCCAACACGGCAAGACAGGTTTTATAGTTCCACCCGAGGATATTAATGCCTTAAGGGATGCTTTAAAAAAAATATTTTCTAATAACGGGAGTATAAAATCGGTTGTTGAGCAAGCGTATAAGAAGGTATCTGCTGCCTTTATGCTGGAGAGGTTTGTGCAGAGAAATCTGGATTTAGCAAAGAAGATTGTATAAATTATGATTCAGAAGATAGTCTCAATTTTGGTTAATTTAGTAAATCCTGATGCAGTATCCCAGGAGGATTTATTAAAATTTGTCATTATATTTTTTGATATGTTTCTATTTGTGATATCATTATTTCTTATTTTAATGCTACGATTATTAAAAGATAAACTCGTTAAAGTATTACTAAAAATTTCTCTTGTTTTTATAGCTGTATTCATTATATTCCAGATTGTTGTATACCTTGATATGCGTTTTATTGAACCGAACTGGATAAAACCAGAGCATGTTACGGTTAGCATTCCTCGCTTAGCGAAAGCAGTTGGCAATATGAAGATTGTGCATATTTCTGATTTACATGTTGTAGATTATGGTTATAGAGAGAGAAGATTAGTTAAGATTATTAAAGCCGAGAATCCGGATATTATATTTTTTACTGGTGGCATGACGAGAGATGATAATTCAAAAGAGGAGATTAAAGCATTTTTTAGATTGATAAAGGAGTTCAGTCCGAAATATGGTATTTGGATGGTCCCGGATTACACCGATGAGTTCTTGTTTTTGCAGGACCATAGAATAGAGCAACATATAAGAGAATGTGGTGTAAATATATTAAAGAATCAAGGTGTTAAACTTTCTAATAAATCTGGTGAGGATTTCTGGATTATTGGTGTCGGTGATTCTTCGGAGAATGCCGATGATATAAATGCGGCTATGTGGATGGTCCCTATAGGAGAGCCAAAGATAGTAATAACGCATGCGCCAGGCGTAATAGACAAAGCAATGGATTACGATATTGATTTAGTTTTAGCAGGGGATACACAGGGCGGACAATGTGGTCTGGAATTCATTCGTAGGCAATCGGCTTATATACGGGCTCTCAAGTACATCTCGGGGTTATACAAAGTAAGGCATACCTATCTTTATGTTAATCGTGGTGTAGGCGTTAAAACCAGTCTATATAGGTTTATGTGCCGCCCAGAGGTAACTATATTTAATATTACAGATTGATATGATACGAGGATGTATAGTAGCGCAATATAGCGAACAAAATAGAAATAGTGTGCTGGCGTTGATGCACGAGGTATTTGCTTCAGAGAGAATGAGAAAGGCCTCATACTTTAATGAGGAGTTCTGGCGGTGGCAGTATAAAGAGAATCCCTATGGGGAGTCGGTTACGATTGTAGCCAGGGATAATAATGTATTGGTTGGCCAATATGCCAATATCCCCCTGCAATTGAAGCTTAATGGGCAGTTATTAAAGTCGTCCCTGGTTATTGATTTGATGGTAAAAAGGGATTACAGACGAAAGGGGTTATTCAGGAGGATGGGGGAGATGTCCAACGCCAGATTATCTGAACTCGGCATATCCGTATCGCTGGCTTTCCCCAGCCGGGAGGATTCTTGCGCCGGATTTATTAATAGGTTGGGATGGTTTAAGGTGGGGGATTTGGAGATTCTATTTAAACCGATATTACCTCGGGTACCTAAGAAGCAGAGAAAAAGAAATATAGATATTAGGCAGATTTTATATTTTCCTGATGAGGTAAATGCACTCTGGGATAGGCTTGCATCCGATATTCCTGTTTCTATACTCAGGTGTAAAGAATATCTTAACTGGAGATACCTCAAGAATCCCAATGGAGGTTATTTAGCTTTTTTAATACGCCGCGATGATAAGATAGCCGGATATTTTGTGCTGAAGATTATTAAAATGTGCGGGATTAAACTGGGTCTGATAGTGGATATGCTCTGCTTAAGAGAATTAGATATTATCAATTCAGTTATCCTGCATATATCGGATTTGCTTTTGCGTTCCAATGTTTATCTATGCGCAATCCTGAGAAGCAGATTGTATGAAGAGGAATTGAGAGTAGTGGGGTTCAGGCGGTTAAGCAATTATCTTGCCCCTAAGAGATATGCCCTGATTGCCAGGG
>JAOZPD010000035.1 GCA_029932935.1 Candidatus Omnitrophota bacterium
TTTTTTTCTATTGCCTTATTTTATTTTTATTTTACTTCCTCCTTAATTTCCCTTTGTCTTTCTATCGTTCTTATATATTAGAGCACCGCTTTGGGCTTTCTCGTGAGAAATTTTTCCCATGGTTAGGTGATCAAATTAAGGAGTTGCTGGTTAGCTTCCTTATCTTTATTGTTTTAACAGAGGCCTTTTTCTATTGCTTAAGAAATTATCCTGAAAATTGGTGGTGGATTTCTGCGTTATTCTGGATATTCTTAAGTATCATCCTGGCAAAGATATTTCCTGTTTTGATCATTCCTTTATTTTTCAAATATAATAAGATTACCGATACAGATCTACGACAGCGAATTTTTAGTTTAGCCAGCAAGATGGGGATAGAAATTATTGATGTCTATCAGATTGATTTTAGCAAAAAGACTATAAAGGCAAATGCTGCTCTGGTAGGTTTAGGAAAATCAAAGCGGGTAATCATTACTGATACTCTGCAAGGAAAATACTCTCCTGAAGAGATAGAGGTAATCCTGGCTCATGAGTTCTCTCATTTTCGACTTCGACATCTGATGAAAACCCTTGCTTTGAATGCCAGTTTAATCCTGTTTATTTTCTATTTTCTTTTCAAGCTTTCCAGCCCGATTTTTAAGCCTCTTAATTTACAGTTGGCTGATATCTCCAGTTTGAGTATTTGGATATTCTGTTTTACCGTACTTCAGGCATGTCTTCTTCCTTTGGTTAATTGGATTAGTCGCAATATGGAAAGGAATGCTGATTATTTGGCAGTTAAGTTTACCGGGCAGAGGTCGGCTTTTATATCAATGATGGAGAAGCTGAGTAAACAGAATCTAATCGAACGCAGGCCTCCCCGCTGGATAAAGATTTTCTTCTTTGACCACCCTTCCATTGAAGAGAGGATTATACTCGCAGAAAATTATTCATTAGGATTGTCTCCGCAGGAGACAGTTTCCAAGATAGGAGGCAGTATGCAGATAAATAATTGTGAGATTAAGATATTACAAGCAGATATTACGGAATTAAAGGTAGATGCAATTGTGAATGCTGCTAATAATAAACTGGTTATGGGTGGTGGAGTAGCCGGAGCGATAAGGAGAAAAGGGGGTGCTATTATTGAAGAGGAGGCGGTAGCAAAGGGTCCTATAAGGATTGGTCAGGCGATTTATACCCACGCAGGCAAACTTCCCTCTAGGTTTGTAATTCATGCTGCCACTATGGGCATGGATTTTGTTACAGATGAACCGAAGATAAGAAGTTCCTGTTTTAGCAGTCTAAGTATAGCCGACGAGCTTAAGCTAAAGTCTATAGCTTTCCCTGCTCTAGGTTGCGGAGTGGGGAGATTTCCCTATCTTGCCTGCGCAAAGATTATGTCTCAGGAGATATTCAAATATTTAAGAGAAACTGACTCCGGGTTACGTCAGATAATTCTCTGTTTATATAGCAAGGAAGCTTATGAGGTCTTTAATAAGACAGTAATTAGATATATTAAGCATATTATAAATAAGATGCAGCAGGGCCCCTTTATTACTGTAGATGCGATCGTTGAGGTTAATAGAGGAATAGTTTTAATAAAGAGGAGTAACCCTCCTTTTGGTTGGGCGTTGCCGGGAGGATTTGTTGATTACGGAGAGAGTCTTGAGGAGGCAGTCAGGCGCGAGATAAAAGAGGAGGCCGGTTTGGATTTGGAAGGCCTGAGGCAGTTCCATACATATTCGCAGCCTTCACGAGACCCTCGTTTTCATACTGTTTCTACTGTGTTTATTGCGCGAGGTAAAGGTAAACCCCGCTCAGGAAGCGATGCTTCTGATTTGAAGGTGGTTAAAGTAAAGGACCTCAAGAATTATAGTTTTGCCTTTGATCACAGAGAGATTATTACTGATTACTTGAAAAGTAAGTCTAAGTAGTAAATAAATTCCTCTCTCCGGAGAAGCAATTCCACTTTACTTTAGAGATATCGGGGGAGTCCACCAGGTGTTCTATTAATATTAACTACGCAGTTGCCTTTCCGCATCTACAATATCGCGATTAAGGATATGGATAAGTCGGTGTATCTTTGTTTTAAGGCTTGGGGATGAAAGGGTAGAGGAGGCAATCTCCCTTAATATTTGTACTGCCATTCGGAAAAAGCGTATAATCTGTCCTTCATCGGTATCAGTGAAGCGGAGAATCTTGGAGAAGTCGGCTCCTGACAGCCAGGCATGGGTTGCCCGCGTGAGATGGAAATAGGGCCTTTTGCTTAGGGGATAAATACGATATTTTATTTCTGTGGTTTTAATTATTTCGTGCACCTCTTCACATATCTCTTTTAGGTAGCGCGCCGTTTTAGGTAGATTAGATATATGTTGATTTTTACGCGGTTCGAATACTACCGCCACACAGAGTATCCCCAAAGCAAACTCATCTAATTCTTCCAGGATTCCCTTTTCGTAGAGTTCAGAGAGCAATAGTTCATATCCATAAATAGACCGTGCAAAAAGCCCCTTTTGAGTAAGGGTTGACTCTTTGATATAATTTGAGTTTTTTAGAAGATTTAATTTTGCCTGTAGGAGTCGCAGCGCTTCTTTTTTCTGGTGTTTACGCGATTGAAAATGATGCAGGGTTAAAGGATATATTTCTATGACCGTATCTTTATAGCGCTCATAGAGATTAAGTAAAGTGGCATAGGAAGAGTTAAATTGACTCTTAACCGCCTCAGGTGAGGCAGAGATTATCTGTTTTACCTGTTCTGGTTTTATTAACCTGGGATTGATTCTGCAATACACAAATCCAATTTTATCCTTGCCCCTTCTACCAGCACGCCCAGCCATTTGATAAAAATCTCGTACTTTCAATATGCGTATATAGTGTCCGTAGTATTTTCTCAGATTATCAAACACGACACTCCTTGCCGGCATATTTATTCCTAATGCAAAAGTCTCAGTGGTAAAAATGATCTTGAGTAAACGGCTAGTAAAAAGCTGTTCGATTACCTCTTTCAAAGTGGGCAACATACCGGCATGATGATAAGCAATGCCTTTCTGGACTAGATAAAATAAACGATGAGCACTTTCTTCATTTATCAAGTCAAAGCGACGACATAATTCATCAAACATAGTAATAATCTTTGTCTTCTCCTCTTGAGTTAGAAAATTAAAGCCATATAGCTCAAAGGCAAGGTCTTCCGCCTTCTTTCTACTAAACACAAAATAAATACATGGAATTGCATTATTTTGTTTAATATGATTTATCAAAGAGGTAAGACGATTCACACGATAGAGTCTTTTCTGCCCTCGATAAGAAGCCAACCTTTTTAAATCAGATAAATCCTCTACAATCTCATTTCTGCATTGAAATAAGAAATGCAGGGGAACAGGTCGTTTATTCTCGATTACAATTTTGATCGGCCTTTTCTGCACCCTCTCGACCCATCTGGCAAACTCTTTAATATTAGGTATGGTTGCAGAAAGGGCTAATATCTTCATATGAGGAGGCAGAAATATCAGTGATTCTTCCCATACCGTACCCCGTTCTTCATTATCAATGTAGTGTATTTCGTCGAAGATGACCCAGGAGTACCTTTTTAGTGCGTTTGTCTCATTTAATATTTTATTGCGGAATATCTCGGTAGTCATAATTAAAATCTGTGCATCAGGATTCAGAGAGATGTCACCGGTCAGAATCCCGATTTTATCTGGAAATTGTTTCTGGAAATCTCTGAATTTTTGGTTGGATAGGGCTTTTATAGGAGCGGTATAAATTATACTTTGCAGTCTTTTGAGGGATTCCTGGATAATATATTCAGCAATAGCGGTTTTACCCGCACCGGTAGGAGCACAGACGATTACTGAGAATCCTCGGTCTATATAATCGATAGCCTCCCTTTGAAAACGATCGTATTGCATGGAGATATTATAAACCAAAATTATCCCCTTGCCAAACAGAATAAGTTTTATAAAATTTAGGTTAGGGTTAATGATTTTATTTTCAAGGTTATGTCAGTTAGTATACCTGCGTAATTTTGCCTATACTGTATATGCAGGATAATAAAATTTGCCAAAATAGGTATGAGGGGGTATAATTGTAACTTGATGAAAGGAAGCAGGTTAATTATATTATTTATTATCTTGGTGTTTCTTTGCCTATTCTATGGATGTTCTCAAGATCGTTCGGATAATTCAAGGGCAGGCTCTCTCAGTGATGGTAATTTAAATTATATTCTGGTTAAGAGAGTAGTTGATGGAGATACACTAGTATTGTCGGATGGCAGGAGGGTCAGACTTATTGGTATTGATACCCCCGAACTACATGTAAGTGATAAATTATATAGACAGGCCCAGCGTAGCAAGAAGGATATACAAACAATAATATCCATGGGCAAAAGGGCTTATAAATTTACTCGCAGATTAGTTGAGGGGCAAGAGGTAAGGCTAGAGTTTGATGTAGAGAAATACGATAGGTATAATCGCCTTCTATGTTATGTATATTTGAAAGATGGCACTTTTGTCAATGCTAAGATAGTTCAGGAAGGATATGCCTCTCTACTGACTATACCGCCTAATGTAAAATATGCCGATTTATTTCGTGCTCTATATCAGGAGGCACGGAGAGATAAACGGGGATTATGGAGAGAGTAAGGAGGTAATATGTTACGTTATTTAACCGCAGGGGAGTCGCATGGTAGGGCGTTATTAGCCGTACTGGAAGGTTTGCCAGCGGGGTTAAAGCTCGATACTGCCAGGATAAATCAAGAGTTGAAGCGAAGGCAACAGGGTTATGGCAGAGGCAAGAGGATGCGGATTGAACAAGATAAGATTGATATTGTGGCCGGTTTAAGAAAGGGATTAACCATAGGTAGTCCCATTGGAATTTTGATTACAAATAAAGATTATAGTATTGAAAAGATGCCTGGATTACTTTGTCCTCGCCCTGGACATGCAGATTTGTCAGGATTGCTTAAATATGGTTTTTCTAATATCCGTAATGTTATTGAGCGTGCCTCTGCTAGGGAAACGGCGGTGAGGGTTGCTATTGGCGCAATATGCAAGATATTCTTAGATGTGTTTGATATCAGGATAAACAGTCGAGTAATACAGATTCATGGTGAAGAGGATAAAGCTAGGATGAGGCTGATTATTGATGAGGCAAGGAAAAGGAGAGATACTGTAGGAGGGGTTTTTGAGGTGGTGGCCAGGGGAGTCATTCCAGGATTAGGGACTTATGCGCATTGGGAGGGGCGTCTGGACGCCAGACTTGCGCAGGCAGTGATGTCGATACCAGGGATTAAGGCAGTAGAGATTGGTCTGGGCTTTGGCTATGCTCAGAGATACGGTTCAGAGGCGCACGACCAGATTTATTATTCCAGAGTTAAGGGTTTCTACCGCAGGAGCAATAACGCTGGTGGCATTGAGGGTGGCATTTCAAATGGAGAGGAGATTGTTATACGTGCTTGTATGAAACCCATCTCAACTCTAATGAAACCACTCGATTCGGTGAATGTTAATACCAAGAGAAGGGCCAGGGCAAGCGTTGAGCGTGCGGATATATGTGTAGTTGAAGCTGCGGGAGTAATCGCTGAGTCAGTAACGGCATTTGAACTGGTACGAGCATTTTTGGAGAAATTTGGCAGTGATACTATGGAGGATATAAAGATAAATTTTCAAAATTATCTCAGGAGGTTAAAGCGATAAATTGTGAGAAAATCCCCCCTTTGGCGTCTATTAGAGTTGAAAGGGGGTGATTTGAATGAGGCAGTATATGGATGTACAGATAGTCAGATTAAGGAGATTTGATGACAGTGACTCCAAACTCAAGGCATTTGTAGATGTTTCAGTCGGGGAGTTTATCGTCAAGGGGCTACGTATCCTTCAGGGAAGAGAGGGGTTATTTCTACAGATGCCCTGTGAGCAGGGTAAAGACGGACGATGGTATAGTTGTTTTTATCCAAAAACCTCTGAAGCATACCAGAGTTTGAGTAGGATAGTTCTGGAGGCATATAATAAAAAGAGCAGGTCAGATTGATTTTAGAATACCCCGCACCTTTACGGGTAAATATTTTAAAGATTCCTTAGAAAATAACTGGCTGATGTATATCTATTAAGGTGCGGGGATTATATTCTATTCAGAAGGGATTCATATTTATATAAAGATTAGGTGCAGGGTTGACACGTCTATAAGTAAATGTTAGAATTTTTTTTATAATATTATGAACATTTATCTTGTTGGTTTTATGGGAACAGGTAAAACCGCTGTAGGTAAACAGCTCTCTATTAAATTAAATCGGCGATTCATCGATTTAGATTCTCTGATTGAGATAAGACAGGGCAGGACAATCAGAGAGATATTCTCCGAGCAAGGTGAGGGTTACTTCCGCGTATTAGAGAAACAGATTCTTACGGAGATATCAAAAACAGACGATTTGGTAGTGTCTTGCGGGGGCGGCATTGTATTAGACGCAGACAATATTAATATTATGAAAGATACGGGTTTGATGGTCTGCCTTAGTTGCAGGCCTGATGTGATTCTTGCACGTACTGAGGGTTACAGGCACCGGCCTTTATTAAATGTGGATGATCCAGAGAAGAAGATTAGAGAATTACTCAGCGTCCGTGCTCCATTTTATGCTCAGGCACACTACACTATTGATACCTCTGATTTGGATATTCCCGAAGTGATTGGTAAAATTCTGGAATACATAAGAACATATGTTCAAAAAAAGGGTTCTTGATTGGCTTACCTTGGCTCTTATACCTCAAATTGGACCATTAAGAGCTAAGAGATTATTGGAAAGGTTTAAAGAACCAGGAGCTATTCTGTCTGCTCCCCAGAAGGATATAGCTTCTGTATTAGGTATTTCGCTTGCCTGGATAATTGATAAACAGCGAAAGATGGTTGAGTTAGATAAGCAGTTATATATGATCAAGAAACACCAGGTAAAGATTATTACCCAGGATGACCCCGCATTCCCAAAGAATCTAAAAAATATATTCGATCCACCCATAGTTTTATTTCTACGCGGAGAGATTTTACCTCAAGATGATTTTTCAATCGCAATAGTGGGCACAAGGATACCAACTGCCTATGGAATAAATATGGCGCGTCAGATTAGTAAACAGTTAGGAGAACAGGGCTTTACTATAGTTAGTGGTGGAGCACGTGGCATTGATGCGGCTGTTCATCAGTCCGCACTGGAAATAAGAATTCGCACCTTGGCTGTTCTTGGTTGTGGAGTAGATATTGTTTATCCAGCAGAAAATACATATCTCTTTGAGCAGATTGTCCAGAGAGGTGCGTTGATTTCCGAGTTTCCTATGGGCACACGACCTCTTCGTGCAAACTTTCCTCGAAGAAATCGAATAATAAGTGGATTGTCCTGTGGAGTTGTCGTGATTGAGGCTCCGGAAAGAAGTGGTTCTCTGATAACTGCCTCATTTGCCCTTGAACAGGGCAGAGAGTTATTTTGTGTGCCGGGACAGGCAGGTAGTTTTAATATGAAAGGAAGCCACCAGTTGTTAAGAGAGGGAGCAAGATTAGTAGAGAACGCTAACGATATCGTTGAAGAGTTAGAACCAATGTTGAGAAAAGAGTATGCCTGAGGGTCTCATCGCCCATTCGTTGTTGATAGCCAAAATGCAGAGCTAAAAGGATAACTTTGAGGGGATAGATTCAAAATGGGTAATTCGTTAGTAATCGTAGAATCTCCAGCCAAGGCGAGAACTATTGGTAATATCCTGGGAAAGGATTATTTGATTGTTTCTTCAATGGGGCATATTATTGATCTTCCTCAGAGAAAATTGGGAGTGAGTATAGAGCATAATTTCGAGCCGTATTTTGTAGTTATACCTGGCAGACAGAAGATATTAGAGGAACTAAAGAAAGAGGCGGCCAAGAGAGAGATGATTTATATTGCTACCGATCCCGACAGAGAGGGTGAGGCAATCGGTTGGCACATTAAAGAAAGGCTACCCAAGGAAAAGAAATTTTTACGGGTGATATTCCACGAGATTACTCCTCGCGCAGTAAAAGAGGCGTTTCTTAATCCGCGGGATTTTGATTCTAATATGATTGAAGCTCAACTTACGCGTAGAATTTTGGATCGCGTGGTTGGCTATTTTTTGAGTCCTTTGCTCTGGCGCAAAATAGGTCGTGGTTTAAGCGCCGGACGAGTTCAGTCTGTTGCCTTGCGATTAATAATCCAACGCGAGAGAGAAATACAGAAATTTATACCCCAGGAATATTGGGAGATTGAGGGTGAGTTTAAAAAGATAATTAGCCCTCAATCCAAGACTCAGAGGTCTTTTACGGCGAGGCTAGAGAAGATAGATGGTAAGAAGATAAAAATAAGGAATAAACAGGAAGCTGACAAACTAACGCAGGATTTAGAGAAGAAGAGATTTATTGTTTCTGAAATTAGACAATCTGAGAAGAGGCGTAATCCAATGCCACCATTTATTACCAGTACTCTACAGCAGGAGTCATTTAATAAATTGAGATTTACGGCTAATCGTACGATGGTAATTGCTCAGCAGCTGTATGAGGGTGTTCAGCTTGATAAGGGAGAATCTCGCGGTTTAATTACCTACATGAGAACAGACTCTACCCATATCGCTGCTTCAGCTATCAAAGAGGTACGTGAGTTCATACTTGATAATTTTGGGAGGGATTATCTACCCGATTCTCCTAATGTATACAAAACGAGAAAACTCGCTCAAGAGGCACATGAGGCGATTCGCCCCACATCGGTGAAGAATACACCAGAGAGCCTAAGGTCTTTTTTAAATAAAGACCAATATAAGATATACGAGTTAATCTATAAGCGTTTTATTGCCAGTCAGATGACACCGGCTCGTTATCGAGTGACTAATGTAGAGATTGAAACAGGTAGATATTTATTTATCACATCAGGAACGAAGATGATTTTCCCTGGTTTTACCAGCGTTTATTTCAAGGAAGAGGATAAGAAAGAAGGGTTACCAGATTTTAAAAGGGGTGAATTACTCAGACTGATGCGTATTATTCCAAGTCAGCATTTTACTAAACCCCCTAGTCGCTATTCGGAAGCATCGTTGGTGAAGGCATTGGAGGAAGAGGGTATCGGTAGACCTTCGACGTACGCTCCTATAATTCAGACAATCGTTAAGCGCGATTATGTACGTCGTATAAAAGGATATTTTAATCCTACAGAGTTAGGATTTATGGTTTGTGATTTGTTGGTAAAATACTTTCCTAATATAGTTGATCTTAAATTTACTGCTCAGATGGAAGAGGAGCTGGATAAGATAGAGGATGGTCAGTGCGATCGATTTAAGGTGTTGAATGATTTCTATTCACCCTTTAAATCTCATCTGGATTTTGCACAGAGTAATATTAAAAAGGAATTATTCCTTACCGATCAACTCTGCGAGTTATGCGGTCGCCCTATGGTAATAAAATGGGGTCGTAGAGGTAAATTTTTAAGTTGCTCGGGTTTTCCTAAATGTAAGAATGCGAAACCCATAGGAACAGGTGTGAGGTGTCCAGAGCCTAATTGTGACGGTGAGTTGGTAGAGCGGCGTTCTAAACGAGGGGTATTTTACGGATGCTCCAATTTTCCTAAGTGTAGATATACCTCGAAGAGGTTACCCGTTGAGACACCTGAGAGCGAGAGAAGATAAGGTATAATATAAACGAATAAGCAATATAAAAACATAAGATAATAATGCAGCGGTATATCGAGAAGTTTTTGAGATATCTGGAGATTGAAAAAAATTATTCCCCGCATACATTACTTAATTATCAGGCAGATTTAGAAGACTTTGGCGACTTTCTTGAAACCGAGAAGGGTAAAGGCTCCAACGCAATAGAGTTCTCGATGGATAAAGTAGATTATCTCAGTTTACGTAGATATCTAGCTCGTTTAAAAGAGAGAAATCTTAAATCACGAAGCATTGCTCGTAAGCTCTCTTGCCTGCGTTCGTTCTTTAAGTTTTTATGCCGCGATGGATATTTAAAGAATAATCCTACTCTAAGTCTGACAACATTTAAACTCGATAAGCCTCTACCCTCATTCTTAACCGAAGAAGAAGTGATAAGGTTGTTGAATACACCACAAGGTAAAGATGAGAGGAGTTTACGTGATCAGGCAATCTTGGAGGTATTCTATAGTACAGGGATGCGAATTTCGGAGTTGGTAAATTTGGATATCGATGATATCGATTTTATTAGCGGGGTAGTTAAGGTAAAGGGAAAAGGAAAAAAAGAGCGTTTACTTCCCATTGGTGAATATGCCATCAAGGCAATAAGGGCCTATTTGGATAATAGAAAGAAGCAGTCCTCAGTGTTATTCTTGAATAAGAATAATTCTCGAATGTCAACAAGAGGTGTTAGGAATATTGTATATAAGTATATTAGACTTGCTTCTTTGAGGAGTGGTATCTCGACCCATAGCCTGAGACATTCCTTTGCTACTCACCTTTTAAATCGAGGAGCAGATTTAAGAAGCGTACAGGAACTTCTAGGACACGCCAATCTGTCCACGACTCAGATTTATACGCATCTTACTGCAGAGAAGTTGAAGACTGTCTATGATATGGCTCATCCGCGCGCATAAATATTTAATTTCTTAGTAGGGAGGATAGAGAGATTAGGTATTTATTGAAAATAAAAAAACAAATATTTGTATTTTTAGTTTTTGGATTTATATTTTTAACCGGAGAGATAATTATGGCAACACAAAAGGAGATTCAATTACCCGCACCTATTTATAAAGGGAAGATGTCTCTGGAGGAGGTGATTTTTAAAAGGCGTTCTCAGAGATATTTTGCCGAACAGGACTTAGACTGGAGGCAGATCGGTCAGTTGCTTTGGGCCGCGCAGGGAATAACGGCAAGAAGAGAGGGATACAATCTCCGTGCTGCTCCCTCAGCAGGAGCTCTTTATCCCATGGAGATATATGTCCTCAACAGAAATGGATTATTTCATTATCTTCCGTTAACTCATAAGTTGGAGATTTTAGATGATTCCGATCTAAGAGCAGAGTTGGCGGAAGCGGCCTTAGGCCAGTTTTCGGTAGCACAGGCGCCAGTCGATATTGTTATCTGCGCAGTATATCAGAGATTGACGAAGAAATATGGTCAGCGCGGTTTAAGATATGCCCATATTGAGGCAGGACATATAGCTCAGAATATCCATTTAGAAGCAGTCTCATTAGGTTTGGGCTCTGTACCCATAGGAGCATTTAATGATGAAATAGTAAAGGATATTCTGTCGCTTCCACAAGAATGCGAGCCACTGTATATAATCCCCGTTGGTTATATTAAGTAAATATTTATTACAGAAATATTATATCGGTTGTGTTATTTTATAATGGCGCGGCATGCGATGACATATTGATTATAAGTTTGGTTTGTATATCTCATAGAAAATGTTTATTCTATACGATTTAATAATTATCATTCTTGCTATAGTATATCTTCCTTGTCTTTTTTTAAAAGGGAAGTTACACCGAGGTATATTGCAGCGTTTAGGATTCCTGCCTATAAATTCAACTCTAAAGAAGCCCATATGGATTCATGCGGTAAGTGTAGGAGAGGCAAGATTGGCTCAGATTTTACTTAAACAGTTACGTGAGAAATATCCCCAGAAGAATTTTGTTCTTTCCACAGTGACTCCTACCGGCAATAGAATTGTGCAGGGTTTTTTAGGAAAGGAAGATTATGCATTCTATCTGCCTCTTGATATAAGCTTTATTACCAGGAGAGTTATAAAAAAGATTGATCCCTGCATTTGTATTATTATAGAGACAGAGATATGGCCAAACTTAATAACCCATCTTGATAATATGGGGACTCCAGTTATATTAATTAATGCTCGCATATCTGATAGCTCATTCTTAGGTTATCGGCTGATTAAATTTCTGATCAAGCCGGTATTAAATAAGATTAATCTCTTCTGT
>JAOZPD010000128.1 GCA_029932935.1 Candidatus Omnitrophota bacterium
TTAGCCACGAGGAATATACCATAAATGCCGAAGAAAGCATAGGTAACAGAAGAAAACAAGCCACCAAAAAATTGGGCAGATATCTTCTTAAGATAAAAATATATACCAGAAAAAATAAAATATTGTAAAAAACAACGGCCACCTTGCCTGCAAAGATTATATTATCTGAGATATATAAAAAGGGTATAATGGAAATATGGAATAAAAAATCCTTATCGGAATAAAAATCTCTAAAAGTAGAAATCTGAGCCCAATGGAATTGATATTTAGGTCCGAATGTCTTTATAAGATTGGCTATGGCAACATGATAATATCCATCAACCTCATATAAAACAGGAGAGATAAACTGAAGAAATATAAAAAAAGAAATTACAGACAGAAAAACTATTATCAGCGTTAAATTAGAAAACATCTTCTCTTTTCTTACTGTATTTATATCTAACATGATGATATCTGTATCTATTCCAGGGCGAGATAGTCTTCTTTAACCTGTTGGTAATCGGGTGTATCTATATGTTTGTATATATCAAGAGATAGAGAAAGATAGTCTTTCGCCTCCTGTATCTTACCCATCTGTTTATACATCAATCCTAAATCATAATAAACTCCGGCCAATACAGGACGATTGTTAATCTCGCGACAGATAAAAATAGCTTCTTTAAAATAATTTTCCGCTTCGGTCAACTTACCTGTCTCCCAATAAAACTCTCCCAACATCCAATAATCGGAGCTCAGGTTGAAACGATGGTCAAGTTTTTTATCCAGATTCAAACCCTTTTGATAATATTCAAGAGCTAAATTGTAATTCTTTTCAAAAAGTGCAATCTCTCCCATATCAAAATAATAGTCGCTTAATTCCGGGATGGCATTCAAGCCGTCAAAAATCTCTTTGCTCTTCTTAAAAAAATCCTTAGCGGCAGAGTAATCTTCCCTTTCGGCATAGAGAAATCCAATATTAAAATAATCGCAGGCCAGATTAAATCTGTGCTCTGGGTCACGATTCCTTTGGCGGTTAATCTCTGAGCTCTTCATCAACAAAGAGAAGGCTGCTTCATTCTCCCCCTTATCAATATACCAAACGGCTAATCGCGCCATAGCATCCGCCTGATTAAGCTCATCCCGATGCCTCTGACTCAAATTAAGCGCCTTTTGATAAAACTCTTTACTCTTTTGATAAAAACCCCACATATGATAAATCCAGGCAATCTTAATATATGCCGAAGCTAAGTGTTTATGATTACCCTCTTTTTCGCTAAGGCGGGCGTAATCGAAATAATCACCTAAAGCCTCAGAAAACTTGCCAAGCCTGAAATAAATATCCCCTCTCAACCTCCAGGCAGATAAATACGTAGGCTCCCGTTCGGTAATCTGATTAAGTAAAATAATTGCCTTATTATTCCCTCCTTCGGTATATAATCTCTCTGCCCGGGAATATAAAAGATATGCCTTAGGATTAACAGATGGCGCATTCTTCATTATGGTTAGAACAGTTACAATCACTGCTAACCCCAAACCAAAAACTGATATCCTTCTCTTTATAGAAGTTGGTAGATGCAACCTTATTCTATTCCTGAAACTAACGAGTACTCTTTTGGGTTTGAATAATACGAAACTGGGATCTCCATAAAGCACGTATCCTGCCCAGGCAATTGAATAATTGTATCGATTAAAAAGCCTGAGCCTGGCCAATCTCACAGCCTTGCCAATAGATTGGGTGTTGGAAATTTGATTATAAAATTCCTCAGCAAATTCCGCACTAAAATCATCATCCAGCCTCCAGAAGCTACCCATATAATGCCGTGCACCAGCAAATAAAAATGCCTGCGCCAGACTATAAATATTACTCTGACTATGAGAATCTAAAATATCACTGCTGGCACGTGCTGACTGACAGGCATTAGCAAAAATCATACTAGGCAACGCCGAACTCTCACCTAATGTAAGAAAATCTCTGGCACTAACCCAACCATCACTTAATATCCATCCAGACTCCTGGGGATTTTTATAGTTATATTCACAATGTCCGGCAAAATGAATGATATCATAATCGCGTAAATTCTTACGCACGTAATTACTATCTATCTCTTGAGCCTTAAAATCTACATTAATTCTACCTCTTTTTATCAAGCAATTCTTTATGTATATACCTTCTTGATAAGCTGATCTTAAGTCTCCGGTGGGATTAGCGAGAATCAACATCTTTGGTTTTTCAGGAATGCTTCGATATTGAACCTGAATGGAGAAATTCTGCGTGCGGATACTACGACCCAGATTAAACTTGAGGCAAAGGAAATCCCTGCCATCAAAAAGGATTTCCCAGGGAATGCTTATCAATCTTTCGTCTAAAGATAGAATCAGGTTTACCGAACCGAGAGAGGATAGACGATTTTTGATTTCGCGAGGAAGAATGAGGTCATAAAGAAGCCTTGCGTTCTTTTTAAGTTCATTTAACAGACCTTCATTATATTTTTTCTTCTTGGTGGCTCTATTTATAAGAGCGATTATCTCGCTGTTAAGACATTCTATTCTTGAGAAGTCTATTGGAATTGTATTTATTGCTTTGAGAGGAGATACTTGTTCTCTCTCATATAAACTTAAATTTAAATATTGATCTCGACACACAACCTCCAGTATCCATGTATCGCTATCTTGCATAACTATTTAATCTCTAAATTAATCACGCCCAACTTAACATCTCCGCGTAATATCTCTACTACATAGCGACCAAAACCGACATTATCAAATAACACCTTACCCGATGTAGAAATATACGACTCAATCTCCTGAGTATCTTTTAGGAGGGTCAAGCGTAAGTCATTTAAGGGCATAAGATTAATTTTATCTACGAGTTCTAGATCTATCCTTACTTTATCAGTATCTCTCCTTTGAATACATAAACTGATCTTTGTATCGGCAAACTCTTTAATTAACTTTATCTCTTCTGGGAATTCGCTAATCTGCCGACTACGCAACACAGGAAGCGGAATAATCTCATTATCCATGATTATATCAGCCGTGGATTTAATTATCTGAAGCGTCTTCTCTTTAATGGCCAATATAATCTCAAAGATATCAGAGGAATCTATCATCATCAAATCCTTTGCTTTCA
>JAOZPD010000129.1 GCA_029932935.1 Candidatus Omnitrophota bacterium
ATGCGTCCAATCTACAGTGGTCCAATCTATATTGACAACGTGCGGTTGGAGTAATGTATTAAAGGTTTTATCCTGTCGTTTCCTTACTCTTTAAAACAAATTTTGATGGAAGTTTTAAGCGAGAACTTTTGACAAATTAAAAGGAGATGTTATGCAAAGGCAGAGAATTTTATACATTTTTATTGGAATTATAAGTGTTATTGCTCTAAGTATCGGTGGTGTTGTTATGTTTAGGAAGTCCTCCACGCGCACAGCTCCTACCGTTCCTGTTATTGAG
Source organism: Candidatus Omnitrophota bacterium (assembly GCA_029932935.1). GTDB lineage: Bacteria > Omnitrophota > Gorgyraeia > Gygaellales > JAHJCI01 > JAOZPD01. The sequence goes on from JAOZPD010000129.1 coordinate 278, forward strand.
GAACAGCCGGCGCCTCGGAAAGAACCTCTGAGGTTTGAATTTCAAAAGGGGATTACCTATATCGCATGGACGAAGGATGGTTACAGTAATCCTAGTTCTATTAAATCTATTGAAGAGTTAGTCTCCTTGGGTGTGGAATGGGTTTGTTTGGTGGTTACCTGGTATCAGGATCAGCTGGATTCTACAGCAATATACCCCATTACTGACAAGACCCCTTCTGACAAGAGCCTACTTTTTGCTATCAGGAAGATCCACGATTTAAACCTCAAGATAATGCTTAAGCCGCATCTGGATCTGGTTAAATCTGACGGTAAGTGGCGGGGAGATATTGGATTCGCTGACGCCTCTGCTTGGGAGGACTGGTTTTCTAATTATACCGATTTTATCCTGCATTACGCAAATCTGGCTGAGCAGGAGCATGTCGAATTGTTATGTGTGGGCACGGAGTTGACCAATGCTACTCTAAACCAACCCGAATCTTGGAGAGTACTGATAAAACAGATAAGAGAGGTTTATTCCGGAGGATTGACCTATGCAGCAAATTGGTATGATGAGTTTGACAATATTGAATTCTGGGATGAGTTAGATTACGCCGGAATTGATTCTTATTTTCCATTAGTTTGTTCTACAAGGCCGACATTGGAAGAGTTAAAGGAGGTCTGGCAAGACTGGCTCCAGATGATTGAGTCGTGGCAGAGAGAGATAGATAAGCCGGTTATTTTTACAGAGATTGGTTATAAAAGCTCTTTGGGGACAACCGATGAACCCTGGGGGCATTCGCCACTTGGTGAGTTAGATTTGCAGCTGCAGGCGGATTGTTACGAGGCATTATTATCAACCTTCTGGGATAAGCCTTGGTTCTATGGTGTGTATTGGTGGTACTGGGGGGTTAATCCGAGAATGGGAGGTAAATTTCATCGTGGGTTTACTCCTCAGAATAAACCAGCACAAGATATAATCGCACAATGGTATAAGAAGCCAGTACCACAGAAATCCTATTGAGTGTTAAAATATGAATTACGGCTATTTCGATGAGAGAGAGAGGGAATATGTAATCGAGCGGCCAGATACTCCTACTCCTTGGATAAATTATCTGGGGATGGATGAGTATTGTGCGTTGATATCGAATACTGCTGGTGGATATAGTTTCCATAAGGACCCTCGGGATAAGCGGATATTACGTTACCGTTATAACAGTCTTCCTACCGATAGGCCTGGTAGGTACATATATCTGAGAGACGGAAGGACAGGGGAATTCTGGTCATGTACATGGCAGCCGGTGATAAAGCCGCTTGATAAGTTTGAATATGAGTGTCGGCATGGCCTGGGTTATACCAAGATAACCGCTGAGTACAATCGTATAAGGAGCCAGATTATCTATCTTGTTCCGTTAGGGGAGAATTTGGAAATTTGGATTTTACGCTTACAGAATCTAGATAAAAAAGAGCGAGAACTCAGCGTCTTTTCATATGTAGAATTTTGCCTTTGGCAGGCAGTAGCTGATTCTAATGATTTCCAGTATACATTAAATATCGCTAATTGTATAAGCCAGAGGGGTATAATTTATCACTTAACTAATTATTATCCTAAGGCTGGTTTTTCTTCTTTGGCTTATTTCGGTGCCAGTCGCCGACCAGATGGATTTGATTGTGACCGTGAGAAATTCATAGGTCGCTATCGCAGTGAGTCTAATCCGTTGGTTGTGGAGCGGGGAGGCTGCTTTAATTCTCGCGCCTTAGGGGGGAATCCTATCGGCTCACATTCATTTCATTTAAAACTTAAGTCAGAGCAGATCCAGACTATTATTTTTGTGCTGGGTGTAGAGCAGGATAAACGCAGAGCGAGAAATAAAGTCATCAGGTTTTCAGATTTAGACATTGCCTTAAAAGAACTAAATAAAATTAAGGAGAACTGGCAGAATTATCTAAGTAACCTTAGGGTAAATACTCCTGATAGAGAACTCAATGCTATGGTTAATACCTGGAATGCTTATCAATGTCGCACAACGTTTAACTGGTCGCGTTCAGCCTCTTATTATGAATCAGGCATTGGTCGTGGTATGGGTTTTCGTGATTCCAATCAGGATTGTCTTGGTGTATTGCATTGTCTTCGGCAAAGAGTAAAACAGCGAATCAGGGATTTGGCCAGTAATCAATTCAGTGATGGTAGTTCATATCACCAATATTTCCCACTTACTAAAAGAGGGGATAAGACAGGATATTCCGATGATCATCTTTGGTTGATTCTTTCTACAACCAATTATATTAAGGAGAGTGGAGATATAGGATTTTTAGATGATAAGGTTCCTTTCGCTGATGGTGGGAAGGGAAGGCTTTATGACCATCTGGCTAAGGCTATTGATTATTCATTTAGGCATCTGGGGAGGCATAGGTTGCCATTAATGGGATATGCTGATTGGAATGATTGCCTTAATAATATGGGTCCTAAGGCAGAGAGTGTTTGGGTAGGGCAGTTGCTTTGTTATGTTTGTAAAGAGATGGTTGGGTTAGCCATGTTTCTTAACAGAAAGAAGGATGCTTCAATGTTTCAATCATTAGCATCCCGAATGCAAAGAACAATTAATCTGGTTGCCTGGGATGGTAATTGGTATATACGAGCTTTTGATACGGAGGGTAAGCCAGTAGGTTCTTACCGGTGCAGCGAAGGAAAGATATATCTTAATACCCAGTCCTGGGCTGTGCTGGCTGATATTGCTCCTCGAGATAGATTGGTCAGATGCATGGATATGGTAGCTAAAAATTTAGATACCAAATACGGTATAATTCTTCTTAATCCCCCTTATAAAAGCTTTAGTCCTCG
>JAOZPD010000130.1 GCA_029932935.1 Candidatus Omnitrophota bacterium
TCCCGTAAGGGTGCCTGTGTCCGCAAGGGTGCAGCAGTTCCATAATAAGGGGAAGTTTTAAAATCTGCTATCTGTCTTTTGTCATTTGTCTTCTGAAGCTGAGGGTGATGTATTTTATATATCAGATAATTTACAAAAATTGGCTAAAGATATCTTAGGAGGTGTTTAAAGATGAAAATCGGAAATTTCATAGATAAATTTGAGAGAAGTCTATCTGGGAAAATTTATGAATCAACATGGTACTATGATTTTCCATTTTTAGGGAATTTTTTTGACTATTGTCCGAATGTTAAAGGATTAACTTCGATAAAAAAACAGCGATTACTTAATATTGCGTATGGATGTCTTGAGCAAGATGAATGTTATTTGGAAGTTGGTACATATTGCGGAAAAGGCGTAATTTCTGCGATGATTAATAATAATTTGAAAAAAAGTTTTGTCTGTGATAACTTTTCTGATGAGATTGAAGCAAAATTTCTAAAAAATATAAAAAGATATACTATAGAAGATTACATTGTATTATACAAATGTAATTTTTTGGAAATTTATAATAAAGAAAAATTGCCTGTCCCAATAGGCTTATATTTTTATGATGCAGCGCATGATGAAAAGAATCAATATCTGGCAATTAAGAAAGTAGAGCCATTTCTATCTAAGAGGGCCCTTGTGATTATTGATGATTGGCGTTTTGCCGAAGATTCACAGTCTTATGCTAAAGCGGGAACAGAGAGGGCAATCAGTGAATCAAATAACAAGTGGCAGCTGCTCTATGATTTACCTGCCCGGTTTAATGGAGATAAGAAAATGTGGTGGAATGGAGTGGCGGTCTTCAAATTCAATCGAGAAGACGTTTTTAGCCCTTAAAATAAAATATAATTAAAAAAATGAAAGTAGCTTTAATCTATAACAAAGAAAGTGAATCTACAACCGGTGCTTATATCGAAAGAGTAATAAAAAAAGCAGGTATTAATTATCAACATTTTTGGACAAAAGAATCATATAAAATACCAGGGGATTTTGACCTTTATTTTAGGATTGACCATGGCGATTATAAGGATGATATCTCTGAAGATTTACACCCTTGCGTATTTTATGTTATCGATACCCATCTTAAAAAACCTTATAAAAAAATACGCAGACAGGTTGGGCATTATGATATTATCTTCTGTGCCCAAAAGCAAGGGGCATTGCGTCTATGTAGAGAAGCAGGAATAGATGTCCAATGGGTTCCTTTAGCTTGCGACCCTTCCATTCATAAGATGTTAAATTTACCCAAAAAGTACGATATCGGTTTCGTGGGTAAGGATGCGAAGAAATTCGCCAGGGGAAGACACCTTGAAATTTTGAGAGGAAAATATCCAGATAGTTACATTGGTAAGGCAGATTATAGGGATATGTCAAGAATATACAGTGCTTCCAAGGTGGGTTTTAATTTATCTATCAGTAATGATATAAATATGAGGATTTTTGAAATAATGTCCTGTGGCTGTCTTTTATTAACCAATCGTATCAGGAATAACGGGTTCAATGAGTTATTTCAGGATGGCAAGCATCTAATAACTTACAAGAATGATAAGGAATTAATAGAATTAATTGATTATTATTTGGGTAATAGCGAAGAGAGGGACAGAATAGCGGAGGAAGGTTATAAATTAGTGGTAAGTAACCATACCTACTATCACAGAGTGCAGTAAATGTTTAATTATATAGCATTCAAGTTCGGTGGCATATATAATGAATTGAGGATATGAGCTTATTCTTGGTAGTTTCTAATAAGAAATATATCCGATAAACTATTTTAATCTTAAGGTACCCTATGATTAAGAAAAAAAGAAATAAACGCGATGAATTCCTAACGCTTATTCCGCCAGGCGCAAAGAAAGTACTAGACGTAGGGTGTGGAGATGGAAGTTTGGGTGTTAAGTTAAAAGAAAAAGGGATAGAGGTTATAGGCATAGAAAAAGATAACCAGTTGTATCTCCAGGCTAAGAAAAAGTTTAATGAGGTATTTTGCATGGACGCAGAAGATGTGAAACTTCCTTATCCGCAGGGATACTTTGATTGTATTTTATGCGTGGATATACTGGAACATTTGAGAGATCCTTTTAGCACGTTGATAAAGTTAAGTTATTATCTGGGTTATAATGGCGCGATAATAGCCAGTATTCCCAATGTTCGTTATTATAAAATTATAATACGTTTAGTTTGCGGCGGCACTTGGGATTATGTGGATAGCGGTATATTAGATAGGGGGCATATCCGTTTTTTCACCTTAATAAATATTAAAGAGCTATTTACTGCTTCTATGTATAAGATAATAAAAATAAAGCGGAATATTGTCGCGGCTTGGGGTTTTAAGATGATGAATTTCTTATTTCTTAATAAGTTGAGGGATTTCCTTACCTACCAATATTATATTAAGGCAATTAAGATAGAGGGTTCATATATTAATTATAACAGTAAACAAAGAAAGATATATAGATTCTGATTTGATTAATTTGAATACCTGTCCATATCGTTAGTTGCGGCGCTATGCTAAAAATGGTATTATGTACTATATTTTATTCATCTGTTAGTGTTTCGCGATATTTAGCAGAATAAACGAGAGACGAGATTAGGTTATACGGATAATACTAGATTTACAAACAGGAGTGTTTGGCCTGTATTATGTAATAATGGAAGAAATGTAAATAATGAAGGGAATAATCTTAGCTGGCGGGAAAGGGACTAGGCTTTATCCTGTTACAAAGTGCGTTTGTAAACAATTACTGCCTATTTATAATAAACCTCTTATTTATTACGCTCTATCAGTGTTGATGCTTGCCGGCATCAGGGAAATTCTAATAATATCTACCCCTCGGGACACGCCAAGATTCAAAGATTTATTAGAAAAGGGAGAACGATTAGGAATAAATATTTCTTATGCTGTCCAAGAGAATCCAGGAGGTATAGCGGAAAGCTTTATTATCGGAGAAGAATTTATCGGCAAGGACAACGTATGTCTGGTTCTGGGCGATAATATATTCTATGGGCATGACCTGCCGCAGTTGTTGAGAAAGGCATCTGTGCAGGATGAAGGCGCGTTTATTTTTT
>JAOZPD010000036.1:0-8684 GCA_029932935.1 Candidatus Omnitrophota bacterium
AGGCAGAAGATAGAAGTGAGTTAAATCCTTCTATTATAATAACGACATATTAAATAAGTTATATTATGGGTATAAAAAAATACAAACCAACAACACCCTCATTGAGATGGACGAAGTTATCTGACTTTGCCGAGATAACCAAGACTAAACCGGTGAAGTCACTGCTGAAACCGATTAAAAAAACAGGCGGGAGAAATGTTTATGGCCGTTTGACGGTTAGACATCGAGGAGGGGGGCACAAGAGGTTGTACAGAATTATTGATTTTAAAAGAAATAAGTTTGATATACCGGGGAAGGTTATAGCTATTGAATATGATCCTAATCGCTCTGCACGGATAGCTCTCGTCGAGTATCCCGATAAAGAAAAACGGTACATTCTGGCCCCTTTGGGATTAAATGTGGGTGATGAGATAGTATCCTCCCGGAATCCAGAGGTTGATATAAAGGTAGGTAATTTTTTGCCGTTGAAATATATACCGCAGGGCATAATGATCCATAATATAGAATTAGCCCCTGGTAAGGGAGGGCAGCTTGTACGTACTGCGGGTGCATACGCTCAGATTGTAGCACGCGATGAGAGGTTTGTACATGTAAGATTGCCCTCGGGAGAGGTTAGGTTAATTAATTCCGAATGTTTGGCTACCGTCGGACAGGTAGGTAATATTGAGCACGAGGAGTTATCTTTAGGTAAAGCAGGACGAGTGCGCTGGTTAGGATTTAGGCCTACCGTCAGGGGTGCAGCGATGAATCCTGTTGATCACCCACACGGAGGAGGGGAGGGTAAGTCCGGCCAGGGTAACCCTCATCCTGTTTCGGCCAAGGGGTTGCCTACGAAGGGATATAAAACCAGAAAGAGTGGTAAGTATTCTGATAAATTTATCATAAAAAGACGTAAATAGATATGCCAAGATCATTAAAAAAGGGTCCGTTTGTTGATGAGAAATTGATGAAAAAGGTTGAGCAAGCTCGTCGTTCTGGATCACGACAAGCAATAAAAACCTGGTCTCGCCGCTCAACCATTACCCCTGATTTCGTAGGTTTGACATTTGCGGTATATGATGGCCATAAGCATATCCCCGTGTTTATAACCGAGAATATGGTGGGGCATAAGTTAGGAGAATTTGCGCCTACCAGGATATTTAAAAAACATGGTGGCGTGAAGGCAAAGAAGGCTCCAGAGAAAACCTAAAATAAGGAAAGCTCCTGAAAACCTTAACGCAGGTGGTTTATGATAGTAAAGGCACAGGGTAAATTTTTAAGAGTATCGCCGAGTAAAATCAGACGGATAATAGATTTATTGCGCGGAGAAAGCGTTTTAGCTGCTCAAGCTATATTATTAAATTTGAATACTAAATCCAGGGAATATTTGAAGAAGATTCTCGATTCAGCAATTGCGAATGCAAAGGTAAAGGGATTCAGGCCAGAGCAGCTTTATATCTCCAGGATTATTTGTGATGGCGGGCCTATCTGGAAAAGATATAAAGCAGCAGCCTTTGGCAGGGCTACTCTTATTAGGCGCAGAACATCACATGTAAAAATAGAATTAGACCTGAGGAAATAAAAATGGGACAAAAGGTACATCCTTTAGCTCAGCGTATTGGTATTAATAAAGAATGGCAAAGTCGCTGGTTTGCCCCCTTGAAGGAATATCCTAAATATGTACTCGAGGATTATAATATACGCAGGTTTATAAAAACAAGATTAAAGCTTGCGGGAGTAAGTAAGATTATTATCGATAGAGTCTCGGGTAAAATTAGAGTAAGGATTTTAACGGCTCGACCTGGAATAATTATCGGCAGACACGGTCAGGATATCGAACGCCTAAGAGAAGATTTGGGCAATCTAGTAAATAGGGAGTTATCTATTGATATAGAAGAGGTCAAGGAGCCTGCCCGGGATGCACAATTGGTAGCTGAGAATATCGCCTTTCAATTAGAGAAGCGCGTGGCTTTTCGTCGTGCAATAAAAAGGGCAATAGAGCAATCCATGGCTGCAGGGGCCTTGGGTATAAAGGTTTCTGTGGCCGGGCGCTTGGGCGGGGCTGAGATGTCTCGTAGAGAAACTTATAAAGAGGGTAAGATTCCCCTTGCTACCTTACGTTCAAATATCGATTACGGTTTTGCCGAAGCCCTTACCACCTATGGCTTAATTGGGGTGAAGGTATGGATTTATAAAGGCGATAGCCTTATGGATAAAGAAAAAACAGCGGATACCGCTCAACAGTCAGAGGGATAAGATGGTATTGATGCCTAAGAGGGTGAAATACAGGAAGTCGCAACGCGGCAAGATGAAAGGATTATCCACGCGTGGTTCTAATCTGAGCTTTGGAGAGTTCGGCCTGAAGGCATTAGGGAATTGTTGGCTAAAGAATAACCAGATTGAATCAGTTCGTGTGATTTTAGCTAGACAGCTACGCCGTGGCGGGAAATTATGGATAAGGGCATTCCCCGATAAATCTGTAACGAAGAAACCAGCTGAGGTGCGTATGGGTAAGGGTAAGGGGGAATTAGACCACTGGGTTTGCCCCGTAAAGAGAGGAAAAATATTATTTGAGTTAGGCGGCGTTCCAGAAGAGTTCGCACGTTATTGCTTTAGATTGGCGGCATATAAACTTCCGGTAAGGACAAAATTCGTTACCAGACAGAGAGGATAAATAATAAAGGATGTTAAAGGCTAAGGATTTGATTAATTTATCAGAAGACGAACTTAAAGGGAAGTTGATATCTTTAAGGCAAGAGCTATTTAAATTAAATCAGCAACGTTACGCTGGTAACGTAGAGAAACCCCATTTATTTCGCGAAATAAGAAAAGACATAGCCAGGTTGGAAACGGCATTGAATGATAAGACAAGGAAAAGAGATGGACAAGAAAAGAACAGTAAGGAAGGTTAGAACAGGCACCGTGGTAAGCGATAAGATGCAAAAGACAATTATCGTCAGGGTTGTGCGTCTGGCTAAACACCCACGCTACAACCGGATTATAAAAAGATATAATAAATTTAAGGTTCATGATGAGGAAAATAAAGCTAAGGTAGGTAATCTAGTTAAGATTATAGAGACACGCCCGCTTTCCAAGGATAAGCGTTGGCGATTAGTGGAGATTTTGAAATGATCCAGCTGCGTACTATTGTTGATGTAGCCGACAATACGGGAGCAAAACGTGCTTCGTTTATTGGTGTGTTAGGCAGAAAGGGTATGCTTTTTGCCGGGGTAGGAGATATTATTAAAGTGAATGTCAAGGAGGCCTCTGCAGATGCAATTATAAAAAAGGGCCAGGTTGCCAAGGCAGTAGTTGTCAGAACAAAGGCTCCCATAATTAGATCCGATGGTTCAATCTTAAGATTTGACCGCAACGCAATTGTTTTTATTGATGAGCAACTTAATCCCAAGGGAACACGTGTATTTGGACCTGTAGCTAGAGAGTTGCGTGACAGGCAATTTACTAAGATTATTTCTTTGGCCCCAGAGGTTTTATAGCGAGGTTAGATGGTATGCTTAAGATAAGGCGTAATGATATAGTTCAGGTAATTGCCGGAAGGGATAAGGGTAAGAAAGGAAAAATCTTGCGTTTATTCCCGGGTTATAATCGCGCAATTGTAGAGGGTATTAATTTAGTTAAGGAACATAGGCGCCGGACTCAACAGGACCAGCAGGGGGGCATCAGCCAGGTTCCTTCACCGATACACCTATCAAATCTTAAATTAATCTGTAAGAATTGTAACAAACCTACAAGGGTTGGTTTTTTGATGTTAGCCGATGGAAGCAAAGCAAGAATATGCAAGAAATGCAAAGAGCCATTGTAAGGCAGATTCAAAAATGACTCCACGATTACTCGAAAAATACCGTAAAGAGATTACGCCAAAAATGCAGGAGCTACTCGGGCTTAAGAATAGATATGCTGTTCCCCGCTTAGAGAAGATTGTTATCAATATGGGCGTAGGGGAAGCGATTACCGATATTAAAATCTTAGATAAGTGTATGCAGGAATTAGGACTAATTACAGGACAGAAACCGATTATTCGTCGTGCAAAAAAGGCTGTATCTAATTTCAAGATAAAGAAAGGACAGCCTATCGGTTGCAAGGTAACCCTAAGAAGGGCAAAGATGTATGAATTCTTGGACCGCTTAGTTAATGTTGCTTTACCGAGAATACGTGATTTTCGGGGGGTCTCCCCAGACTCTTTCGACAAGGCAGGAAATTATACTTTGGGTATTTCCGATCAGGCGATATTCCCGGAGATAGACTACGATAAAATAGTACGGACGCAGGGGATGGATATTACTATAGTAATAAAAAATTCTAAATCAATAGATTGGTCTCGTAGGCTTTTGGAATTGTTTGGGATACCGTTTTCGCAAACAAAAACATAAACTTACCTAATTTAAAGATATGGCAAAAAAGGCACAGATTGAGAGATGGAAGAGGAAACCGAAATTTTCTACCCGCAGACATAATCGTTGTCCAATATGCGGCAGATCCGGCGGTTACCTGAGAAGATTCCAGCTCTGCAGGATATGCTTCAGAGAGCTGGTATGGCAAGGATTAATCCCCGGGGTTAAAAAGGTAAGCTGGTAAAATGTCAAGAACCGATTTAATTTCCGATGCATTTACAATAATCAGAAATGCCTCTTGTGTTAAGAAAGAGGTTGTTAATGTCCCCGCATCTTCTGTAATGAGTTCTGTAGTCGAGATTTTAAAGAGAGAGGGTTATATCGAGAATTTTAAATATATCGAGGATAAAAAACAGGGCACCTTAAGAATATATTTAAAATACGTCAGGGGTAAACCGGCGATAAATAATCTGAAACGAATATCCAAGCCAGGATTGCGCATTTATGTGAAGAGGGACAAAATCCCGTTAGTGTTACGCGGCAGAGGAATAGCATTTATTTCCACATCCACAGGCATTATTACCGACAGAGAAGCCAGAGAGAAAAAGATAGGCGGAGAAGTAATAGGTTACGTTTGGTAAATTTTTAAATTTCAAGTGTTATGTCAAGGATAGCGAAGAAACCAATATCTATACCGTCAGGAGTTAAGGTAGAATACAAATCAGGAAATTTGGTGGTTCAGGGTCCAAAGGGAGAATTATCCAGAGTTCTCCCCGATGTCATTAAGGTAGAGACAAGGGATGGACAGATTATAGTTGAGGGAGACTTCAACAAAAAGGCTGTAAGAATGCAGGCTGGCTTGGCACACGCCTTGATTGATAATATGATAAAGGGTGTTAGTCAGGGGTATGTTAAAGAGCTAGAGATTATTGGTGTAGGATATCGTGCCCAGATGCAAGGAGGCAATCTTAGTTTACAATTGGGTTTTTCTCATCCTGTAGTTTATACTGCCCCACAAGGGATAAAGGTTCAGACACCAAAACCAAACCAGATTGTTATTGAGGGTATAGATAAAGAGAAGGTGGGTGATGTAGCAGCACAGATAAGGGCGATATTACCACCGGAGCCATATAAAGGTAAAGGTATTCGTTATAAGGGTGAATATGTGCGCAGGAAATTGGGGAAGGCAGTTACTAAATAAATTAATTAACCGATTGAGATGCTTAATCTAAAAGAAAGAGCAAGGATAGCCCGACATAAACGTATTCGCAAGAAGGTGAAATCATCGCCGGAATGTCCGCGGTTATGTGTTCATCGCAGCCTGAAAAATCTTTATATCCAGGTTATTGACGACCAATGTGCAAAGACTATTTTTTCGTTATCTACTCTGAGTAAAGAGATTAAAGAAAGGCTGCGTTATGGAGGTAATGTTAATGCTGCTCAGTTATTGGGTGAGCTTGCGGGAGAGAGGCTTAAGCAAAAGGGTATTGTTAAAATAGTGTTTGACCGCGGTGGTTATCTTTACCATGGCAGGGTTAAGGCGTTAGCTGAGAGCTTAAGAAAGGCGGGTATAGTTTTTTAAAATGGTAGATAAATTATCCGAGAGTAAGATCAAGGCAGCAGAAGCAATAGATACAACTCAACAACAGGAACTTATAGAGAAGATTATATGTATAAACCGCGTCTCCAAGGTAACCAAGGGCATGAAAAGACTTTCCTTTTCAGCATTGGTGATAGTTGGAGATACCAGGGGCAGGGTAGGGTATGCACTGGGCAAAGCCCGCGAGGTAGCTGATGCTATACGCAAAGGTTTAAGTAAAGCAAAGAGAAATCAGGTGAATATTGTTCTTGAGGGCACAACTATCCCTCATGAGATAATCGGTAAATACGGGGCTGCTCGTGTGCTCTTGAAGCCAGCCTCAGAGGGAACAGGAGTAATCGCCGCCGGTCCCGTAAGGGCGATTTGCGAAGCCGCCGGTATAAAAGATATATTGACTAAATGCTTAAAATCTAATAATCCGGTTAATGTGGTCAAGGCTACCATAGATGGTCTAACAAGGTTAAAACAATGATAATTGGATTGCATACCTTAAATGCGCCGAAGGGCGCTCATAGGAAGAAAAAGATTTTAGGGCGAGGCTCAAGCTCTGGTCATGGAGGGACATCAACCAGAGGGAATAAAGGCCAGGGTGCACGCGCCGGTCGCGATTTTTATCCAGGATTTGAAGGGGGACAGATGCCCCTTATTAGAAAGATACCTAAACGTGGATTCAGGAGCAGAAAACCTCGCATATATCAAATAGTTAATCTTAAGGATCTGAATAAGATTAAAGATAACCTAGTGACCCCCGAGGTATTGGAGGGGGAGGGGTTGATAGAAGATAAAAATAAACCTGTTAAAATATTAGGTGATGGTAGTATTGACAAGCCAATTACATTAAAAGGGCTTTATTTTTCAAAGAATGTAGAAGAGAAGATTAAACAAGCTGGTGGAACATGCTCTCCGCGTTAGTAAATATATTTAAAATACCGGATTTAAAAAAACGTATTTTAATTACTGCCGGTCTTCTTGTAGTTTTTAGGATCGGTTGTTATGTATCTACTCCTGGTATCGATGGCGCCGCACTGTCCAAGTTCTTTCATCAAATTGGTAAGACCACGGGAGGAAGTCTACTGGGAATTATAAATATGTTTGCTGGCGGAGCTATGGAAAGATTGACTATTTTTGCCTTAGGTATAATGCCTTATATATCCAGTTCAATTATATTGCAGTTGCTCACCGCGGTAATACCTGCTCTGGAGAAGTTATCTAAAGAGGGACGCACCGGTTATGAAAAAATAAATCAATATACCCGTTATGGAACCGTTCTATTGGCAGCCATCCAGTCTTTTTTTATTTCGTTATGGCTGGAAAATCCCGCCCGTTTTCAAGGTATGATGATTGTAGCAAATCCAGGATGGACATTTCGCTTAATTACTGTGATTACCTTAACAGCGGGTACTATTTTTATTATGTGGTTAGGAGAGCAGATACAGGAAAGGGGAATAGGTAATGGCATCTCCCTTATTATTACTATGGGGATAATCTCTCGTGCCCCTGCTGCAGGATATCAATTGTTCTCTGCTCTTAAGATGGGACAGATACAACCATTTACCTTATTAATAATGGCGGCTTTCTTTTTTGGCGTAGTTTTAGCGGTTACATTTGTAACCCAGGGGCAGCGTAAGATTCCTGTCCAGTATGCTCGTAGGATTGTAGGCAGAAAAATTTATGGTGGACAGAGTACATATATCCCCCTTAAGGTTGATACAGCAGGGGTTATTGCAATTATCTTTGCTCAGGCAATTATTCTCTTTCCGGCCACTTTGGCTTCATTTATCCCTAACGCAGGATTTCAGAGAATAGCGCACTCGTTAGTAAGAGGGCAACTTTTGTATACTATAATCTACGCACTCTTAATAATATTCTTCTGTTATTTCTATACTGCAATAGTATTTAACCCCGTTGATTTATCTCAAAACTTAAAAAAGTATGGAGGGTTTATTCCAGGCGTAAGGCCCGGAGTATCTACTACCGAGTATCTCGATTATGTTATGACCCGTATAACCTTAGCGGGAGCCTTATTTATAGCCTTTATCGCCATCTTTCCGGATTTTATTATGGCCTGGCTTAAGGTTCCATATTTGGTTGCTTCCTTTTTTGGCGGAACGGCTATATTGATAGTAGTAGGCGTTATGTTGGATACGATCAAACAATTGGAATCACACCTTCTAATGCATTATTACGACGGATTTATTAAATCCGGAAGAATTCGTGGGAGAAGATGATATGTTGGCAACGATGGATGGAGAATAACGCATGAGATTGGTATTACTTGGCCCGCCGGGAGTAGGTAAGGGCACACAGGCCAAGATATTGGCAAAGCGTTTGCAGATATTGCATATTTGTTCCGGAGACCTTCTGAGGCAATCGGTAAGAGATGGTTCTGACGTGGGGAAGAGGGCAAAGGGTTTTATGGATAAGGGAGAATTGGTCCCGGATGATCTGGTAAGTCAGTTGGTTTTTAGAAGGATAAGACAACCTGATGCAGGAAATGGCTTTATCCTTGATGGATTTCCGCGCAATATCAATCAGGCTATTGAATTAGACAGGGTTTTGCACGAGAATGGGCCGGGAATAGATGCGGTTATTTATCTTGAAGCAAGCCAGGAGGTAATTATTCAACGGCTCACAGGAAGAAGATTATGCCCTAATTGCAGAGCAAATTTTCATATATATAATATGCCTCCCAAGAGAGAAGGGATTTGCGATTACTGTGGCAGTGAACTCTATCAGCGCGCCGACGATAAAGA
>JAOZPD010000036.1:8694-11778 GCA_029932935.1 Candidatus Omnitrophota bacterium
GGTATATAGGGAGGCAACAGTTACGTTGATCGATTATTATCGTAATCAGAACAAGCTACTGCATATTATTGCCGACGAGGAAGCAGATATTGTATTAAAAAAGATATTAGAGCAGTTAAATGGTAGTCTTAAAGTCTCCTGAAGAAATTGAGTTGATGAGGTCTGCAGGTAGGAGTTTGAAAAGAATAATTCAGAGATTAAGATTGTTTGTGTCTCCAGATAAGACCACGCAGGTTATTGATGAATATGCTGCACGGCTTTTTGAGGAAGAGAATGTAATACCTGCATTTAAGGGATACAGAGGATTCCCCGCAAATATATGTATATCCTCCAACGAAGAGGTAGTGCACGGTATTCCATCTGACAAAATAATTAGAGCTGGAGATATTGTAAGCTTGGATGTAGGAGTAAATTATCGAGGTTATTTCGCAGATTCAGCGATAACTATACCCGTAGGTGATGTGAAGCCCCGTTTTAAAAAATTAATTCGCATAACAGAGGAATCTTTATGGAGAGGCATAAAGAAAGCGCGGGCCGGTAATCATCTGGGGGATATATCATACGCTATTCAGAGATACGTTGAGGATAACGGGTTTTCAGTGGTAAGGCAGTTTGTAGGGCATGGAATCGGTTCTAATCTACAGGAAGAGCCAGAGATACCAAATTTTGGCAGGCCGAAAGAAGGAATAGTTTTAAAGGTCGGAATGGTCCTGGCAATTGAACCGATGGTAAATTTGGGTGGTTGGGAAGTAGAGATTTTAGATGACGGATGGACTGTGGTCACTAAAGATAGATTACCATCTGCTCATTTTGAACATACCGTGGCAATTACGAATAATGGCCCCGAGGTCTTAACATAATAATAAGAAGAGATGAAGGAAGAATTAATTGAAACCGAAGGCACTGTAACTGAGGCCTTGCCAAATGCGATGTTCAGGGTAGAGCTTAAGAATGGACATAAGGTCTTAGCTCATGTCTGCGGTAAGATGCGTATGCGTTTTATTCGAATATTACCTGGAGATAAGGTAAAACTGGAATTGTCTCCGTATGATTTAACACGCGGAAGGATCATATTTAGACAGAAATGATAAAGCAATGAAGGTAAAATCATCAGTAAGAAAAATTTGTGACCATTGTAAGATTATTAAGAGAAAGGGAATAGTAAGGGTGGTCTGTTCTAACCCTAAGCATAAACAACGACAAGGGTAATTTAGTCAGATATTTTTTACTTACAAGGAGTAGAAATGCCCAGAATTTTAGGTGTGGATATCCCCAAAGAGAAGAGAATAGAAATCGCCTTAACCTATCTTTATGGCATAGGTAGGGGGTTATCTGGTATCATTCTTAACCAGGCTCAGATTAATCCAGATAAAAGAGCAAAGGATTTAACTGAAGAGGAAATCTCGAGAATAACCACGATTATCCAGAAGGGTAATTTTAAGGCAGAGGGTGATTTACGTCGAGAGATATCTCAGAATATAAGACGCCTGATAGATATAGGTTCGTGGAGAGGCTTGAGGCATAGGAGGGGTTTGCCCGTTAGGGGGCAAAGAACACGTACTAATGCCCGCACGAGAAAGGGGCCCCGTAAAGGTGGGATGGCAGTTATTAAAAAAGATACAAAATGATAATTTTTGTGAGTTAATAAATTACGCAATTAATCTTGGAGAGATATAAGAAGCGAAACGATATAAATTGAAAGGAGCTGGAGTTGGCTACGAAAGATAAGGCAAAGAAAAAAAAGATTGCTAAAGGAATAACGGCGGGTATAGTACACATTCAGGCGAGTTTCAATAACACAATAATTTCTATTACCGATAAGCAGGGAAATGCCCTGGTTTGGTCTACGCCTGGTATAGTGGGTTATAGCGGTTCAAAGAAATCTACCCCCTTTGCAGCTCAGATTGCAGCCAAGGACGCAGCTAAAAAAGCAAAGGAGATTGGAATAAGGGAGGTAGAGATACGGGTTAAAGGGCCTGGCTCGGGACGCGAATCCGCTATCCGTGCGATTCAAGCCGCTGGCTTGACGGTTACATCGATAAAAGATGTTACCCCTGTACCTCATGATGGCTGTCGGCCGAAGAAGCAAAGGAGAGTATAGAGATAATGGCTAGATACACCGGAGCTGTTTGTAGACTCTGTCGTAGAGAGAAAGAAAAGTTATTCTTAAAGGGTACCAAGTGCTCTACAGAAAAATGCCCATTGAGCCGAAGGGCTTATTTCCCGGGTCAACATGGCCAGAAGCGGCGTTTAAAGCTTTCTAACTATGGTTTACAATTAAGAGAAAAACAAAAGGTAAAAAGGATGTACGGGGTCTTAGAAAAGCAGTTCCGCAGATATTTCCATATCGCCGCCAGATCTAAAGGTGTAACAGGTAAGATTTTATTACAGATATTGGAGAGAAGATTGGATAATTTGATATTCAGATCGGGATTCGCTTTGTCGCATGCTCAGGCACGGCAGATTGTGCGTCATAACTTTGTATATGTAAATTCTAGGCGGGTTAATATTCCTTCATACCTAGTTAGGGCTAATGATACAATCAATATTAAAGCAAAAGAAAAGTCAGTCAAATTTATTAAGGATAATATTGAATTGTCTAAGGAGCGAACTGTACCAAAGTGGCTTCAAGTAGATGGTAAGAAATTTGAGATTAAGGTGTTGCGTTTACCGGAGAAAGAAGATATTCAACAGCCAATTCAAGAGCAGTTAATCGTAGAGTTATATTCTAAATAAAGTCTACGCCTTCTGCGCATTCATTAAGATGGAATACGCGAAGGAGATGCGAGGTAAATGGAGGGAAGATGGGCATTAAATGGAAAGATTTTCAATTACCCAAAAGGCTAGAGTGCGACGAATCTACCTATTCGAATACTTACGGTAAGTTTTTCGCTGCGCCTTTCGAAAGGGGATATGGGGTTACGTTAGGTAATTCTTTAAGGAGAACACTTTTATCATCTATAGAGGGCAGCGCGGTTACATGGATAAGGATAGATGGTGTCAGGCATGAATTTTCAACCATGCCTGGAGTATTAGAAGACATTCCAGAGAAAATTAAGAATATTGACAATTTTGATAAACTAA
>JAOZPD010000037.1 GCA_029932935.1 Candidatus Omnitrophota bacterium
GCCTGTATTACAATTAACGATACATATGGAAATATCCATAATGCTCAGATAGCAATACAATGGGTTTCTTTTAAGTATATAGTATTCAATATAATCCCTTCAGTGTATAATTAAGAATGCCCCACTATCATCTCTACATCTAATTTTAAATAGTTACGGATAGACAAATCGAAGTGCCTCTTTTCTAATAGTATTGACGTATCTACTCCAGGTAAACTCCCTCTCTGCTCTCAAGCGTCCATTTCTACCTAAAGTTTCAGCATATATTCTATCGGTCAATAAAGTAACAACTGCCTCGATTATTTGTTTTTTATCTTCTGAGTCTATCAGGAGGCCAGTTACCTTATCGACTATCGCATCTGATGTTCCGCCACTTCTTCCTCCAATAACCGGTTTACCACAGGCATTTGCTTCTAAAAAAACTATTCCAAATCCCTCGGTTTCATTCTTTCTTCTTATAACACGATTAGCCATAATAAATACATCGCAGGTATTATAATAACGAGCTAAATCACAGTTATCTTCATAATTATATATATTACCTACAAATATAACCTTATCAGATAAACCTAACTCCTTAACCAGTACATGCAAATACCTCTCCTGCGTACCAGAACCTACTATTAAATAAACGGCATCGGGTATATATCTTAGAATATCTGGGAATGCCCTAATAACCAAATCAATACCCTTTCTCTTTTCAAGCCTTGCTACAGTCAGAATTATTCTTTTGCTTTCTATACCATGATATTTAAGTATATCTCTCGTCTCTAAGCCTGGTCTAAATATACGCAGATCAACACAAGGAAAATTTTTAATTATCCTATCGGGAGGCACCCCCCAGCTAATAAGTTTATCAACGGTATAATTGCTGCCCGCTATCAATCTATCCATTCTTTTCATGGCCAGTATTACAAATCTTGCCAGGAGCCTCACTACAGCCCTACTGTCTCTTAAGGTCTTCTCAATTTCCTCGCCGAAGATAAAAGCAAAACATGGCTTATTAAAAAATAATTTTATCGAATTTGACCAGATCCCCATATAAAGATGCAGACTACCGAAGAAAACAATATCTATCTTACGTCTCCGTATTATCCATACACTATGTATTATCATCCAAATCAACAATAATCTAATCCAAATTCTGGCACCAATAAAACTCGACCACGCTAAGCTTCTGATTATTTCAAAATCTTGCCTGCTATCAAACTTCCTACACCCGCGAATAAATGGTGCATAAACGATATATTTATCACCTGCGGAATTTATTATTAAATTGTAAAGAATGCTCTCCATGCCTCCTGAGTGCGGAGGAAACCATTCACTTATCAATAATATGTTCATTTAAATCAGGACCTTATTAATTATGATTTCTTACAGACTATACATGCAACTGCTTTGGTATACCCTTCCGAACAGGAATCTATATTAGATAAATTCTCTTTTGTTTCGGGGACCCAGAATCTTCTATCTATGCATTTATAATATCGCTCTTCGATAAACTCGAAATCTCTTAATAATATCTGTAAGGATTTATGGTCATATACTCTATAAAAATAATATTGTTTCTTGATGCCAAACGGCACAGTAATGATAAATATTCCTCCTCTCTTAAGCACTCTATAAATCTCATTAATTATCTTCTTATCTCCGTCCTCAAAGGCCTTCGCTCCATATAATTCCAATCCGCAATGCTCGATAGTAGAAATAGCGAGGACACAATCAAAATGTTCCTCGGGGAGACTATTCTTTAAGAAATTACCTTTGATAAACTTAAAATTTGGATGAACAAAATCATAGTCTCTTAGATCATAACCTATAACCTTATAACCCAGACTGGCTAACTCCAGAGAAACCTTACTTTCCGAACAACCTATCTCTAATATCTTAGCCCCCTCCTGTAATCCAAGATTCTTATACATAAATGGTATCTCTACTATCCTCTCATTAACCACTAGCTGCATAAACCTCATCTTAAAATGCAATGGCAGAATTCCTCTGATAGCATTCATTATCCAACCACGATTTCTCAATAGGTAATATATAGGCGGATTGAAATGCACATAAATCTGTGGCTTATAAAAATAATGAAATATCTTTCTAATAATATTCATACCTTTAATATCGCCTTTGAGCGCAAATATACAAATTCTCTCCTAAATGAATCATATCCATCAGGCATGCTATAGGCGAAAGTAAAACCTGCTCCATCTTATGTAACACTGCTTTCGGATAATTTAATCTTTTATCAAAATTACCTCTTTCAATATGAGATAATAGATGCTTAATTATATATTCTCTAGAATAATAAATTTTGTGTTCCCTGAGCCAGAGACGTAAGCTTTCCGAGTAACCCCAGCTAACATGTGGATAGTTTATATTTGATGCGGTGAATAAAATCAGCGGCTCAAAACCTGCCTTGACCAGCATCCCAGTTATCGTTTTCTCTGTAAAGTAGAATAAATGTCTGGGTATATCTATATTAAGCCAACTTCTGCCAAAAATTATACGCCCAAAACTTGAAAAATTAGGTACCGTGATAACTAAGATACCGCCTTTCTTCAGAATCTCTTTTATCTTAACTAACGATGACAATGGATTATGTAAATGTTCAAATACCTCAAACATACATACGACATCAAAAGAGCCGTTCTTTAAGTCGAAATCCTCAAGCGTACCGGTTAGTATATCCAATGATAGAACCTCTCTGGCAAACTGCGAAGCAAAAACAGATGGCTCAATACCTAACACATTCCATCCTTTATCTTTTAGAAACCTTAAAAAATAACCATCACTACATCCTATTTCTAAAAGATTGCCTGTTTTCTTATATTTTAAAAAGGGCCTGTATCTATTCTCAAATACCTTGCGCATCTTAAGGAACTGTTTTTTAGACATTCTCTTTGCCTCAAACACTCTGCTAAAATATCTGGTGGGATAGAACCTGCCCATCTCTTTAAGTGTCGGTCTGGGGTTGATATAAATAAGACCGCAGTAACTACATTTAACCAAACTAAACTGCCCTTTAACTAACCATGTTCTATCTTCGCCCTTAAATAATACTCTGGAATTATCCCTTCCGCAGAGGTTACAATTTATGTATTCTGTCTCCATAATAATTGTCTTGCTATATCTATATCTTGTTTTTGTATACCATTAATTAAAAGCATAATCGAGAAAAATAGTAATATTCCACCACTGATAGATATAACGAGGTTGTTCTTTGTATAATAAAGATAGATTGCCATAACTAACGAAGCAACTATAGGCTTTGGCATCACTGCCCATCCCGCTAAAGAATAAGAGTATGTAGATGGTAATAAAAGACTCAGGGTACACACCCAAGCATAAGATACAACCGTAGCAAAAGAAGCCCCCAGAATTCCATACTTAGGAATAAGAAACAGATTTAGAATTATATTCATCACAGAGGCACTGCCTATAAAGGCAAGATTAAGTTTTTGTTTACCAGTAGAAATCAATATATAATTCTGGATCATGGCAAAATAAATAAACACCTCCGAATAGATCAAAATGGACAAAGCAGAAGACGCATTTAGAAATCTATTGCTGTAAATTAAAAGAATTATCTGTTTAGATAATACAGTCACCCCTATCGCAATAGGAATAATCAACATAAACATATATTTGTAACTTAATCGATATAAGCTAATAAAGGTTCGTGTAGATATTTTGAAATATTTAGACATCAATGGAAATACCGGAATCATAAAAGATGCTATGATAATGTTAAAGGCCTCCGCTAACGTAACGGCAGCCGAATAATACCCTACAGCCTCCTTTCCGCGCATATGAAAAAGCATAATCTGGTCAATTCTCATAGATATTGCAATGAATACAGTAGTAAGAGCCAGGGGCCATGACTCTTTTAGAAAATACATCCATGAATTAAAATCGGCTTTTAATTTAGGCTTAATTATCCTTCTGGAGAAAGACCTTATTAAAATAAATCCAAAAAAATTGACAATAATACTGGCAATTATAAATCCAATAAGAGAAACCTTTAGTAATATCAAAGTAATAAATAGCATAATCTTCAGAATCCCGCTAAGTATTTCAACTAAGGCAGGATAAAACATCTTCAGATCAACACGAAATATCTCCACATATACTGTCCTGAAGGAGACTAAGAAACGTAAAGATGCCACATAAACCAGGAGTCTTGTATCTAATGAATAACCAAGAATAGAAATGACAACAGCCGCCAAGATAATAGCCAATAAGGACAGAACTATCTTCATTGCAATAACATCGCCTGTTAGCTTATCCGCACGAGACCTATCACGGGATATCTCCCTCACAAGAATGCTTTCTATACCGAAGTCAGTAATCATGCCAAAGAATCCCAAATAGGCAAATACAAAAGAATATATTCCAAAGTTATTAACCCCCAGATAGCGAGCCAATAGAATTACTATCGCCATTTCAATTAAACCGCGCGCCACCTTACCAACGATAACTATTCCCGTATTCCTCGCTATCTTATCAATTAGATTTTGTCCACTCTGATTCTCTATCTGCATAATTTACAATCCACCAAAAATAATGTTACATAAACAGTCTCTTATTATTTCTTACCCAGCTAATTAATCTTCTAACACCCTTTTTAATATCAATCTTTGGATGCCAACCTAATTTATTTTTTATATTAGAGATATCGGAAATGTAGACCTTCTGATCGCTGAGCCTCCAGTTACTAAATATGACCTTCGTCTCTTTGCCTGTCTCTTCTTTTAAAAGCTTTAGAAATTCCAACAAAGATATCGCATTCTGTATTCCCCCTCCGATATTAAAAACAGCATAATTCAATTTACTTTGAATGAATCTGTCATATCCATCTATAAGATCAGTAACGTATAAGATATCCCTTACCTGTTTGCCATCGCCATAAATAGTAATTGTTCTATCAAAAAGGGTCGCTATAGCAAACCAAGCAACCCATCCTTGATCCTCGAAACCAAACTGCCGTGTGCCATATATACAGCTCATCCTGAACACCGCCGTTCTCATACCGTAGGTATAAGCGTATTCCTGAGTATAAATATCCCCTGTATACTTACTTACACCATAAGGGGTATGACCGGTAAGATCTATAGGCATCTCTTCAGAAACGCCTCTCTTATTTCTGTATATATATCTTGTCTCTCGTTCACATAAAGATATTCCATCCACATTCTCTCCGTAAACCTTATTTGTCGAGCAATAGATAAAGACTGCACCAGGGGACTTTCTTCTCAAACACTCTAAGAGATTTAGAGTACCAAGAGCATTAATCTCAAAATCCCTCCTTGGCTCACGAATAGACAAAGCGACCCCTGGTTGTCCAGCGGTATGAATAACCACATCCACACCACTACCAATAGCTTTCAAGACATCCCCTTTCTTCCTGACGTCACCTTTAATCCTCTTAATATTCTTATATCTTGCCAGAAACCTCCAGTTATATTCTACGCTATCCTTATTGTACCCAAATAAATTAGAACGTATTAAATTATCTAATACAATTACCTCTTCCCCTCTCTGAGCATAGTACTCTGCTGTATGACTACCCACCAAACCAGCCCCTCCGGTAACCAAGATCTTCATAACACACCTCTTTAACGCTTAAATTATTCTTTTTTAATATCCACGTCGTACCCAGTGTAAAGATTTATTCGCATCTTCTAAACTAATTGTAATATACTTCAGCCAAGACTACAAAATTGTTACTGAATTATGCTCCCTCTGGGGAATCCTGTAATTCTGGAAGCATCACTATAATAGCAGTCAAAAACCAGAGTGGCTCCATAATACGCACAATAATAAATGTGCCTGCTGTAAAACAATGAACTGTGAGACCAATAAAA
Organism: Candidatus Omnitrophota bacterium; assembly: GCA_029932935.1. Lineage (GTDB taxonomy): Bacteria > Omnitrophota > Gorgyraeia > Gygaellales > JAHJCI01 > JAOZPD01. Next base: position 5,868 of record JAOZPD010000037.1, read on the forward strand.
CCAGACAAGAATCCTAGCGCTAATCCGTGTCCCCAATCGTCCTGTATCACCTTATAAGTATATAATCCCGTCTTAAATATAGTAAATAATAACCAGATAAATATCCACAAGCCAATAATCCCTGTCTCTGCCAATACGCGCGGATATTGAGAATCAATAATACCTAGACCTGAGACACCGTAACCTAAAAATGGCCGCCTCATCCATTTATTAATAACCCAACCCCATGTCTCTATTCTTGCTGCAGCCGCTTCATCGAGTGGTATCTGTTTACCCAAAGGTTTATATACCCTGCCAGGGACGAATGTCTTTGTTATACGCTCAGTAACCTTAGTTGGAACCACCGCAGGAAGAATAAGTACGCCTAATAGTAATATTCCAATAAGCAGGATTTTTTTTCTCTTGGTTAGCATAATAAGAGTAAGATACATTGGTATAAACGCCAAGTAACTACCACGGGAGAGTGTTTGTAGCAGAGTAAAGAATATAAGACATACCAAAGCACCGCAATACAATCGCCAGATCCTGGAAGGGGCATACAAAAAGAAGCCTGCACTTATCGCAAATAGTAGAATTAGATATCCGCCCAGGGTATTGGGCTCCCCCTTGGAGCCTTCAAAAGGAGCAGTAGCCCTGCCCATTATTCCTGCTGTTGCAATTGCATAGATGCAGGTTAATATACAGGTTATCAAAAGAATTACAATAAAGGTCCTTATTTGCCTCCTGTTGCGTATATTATTAGTTGTCATAAAGAAAAGCATGAAATACTCAATATACTTCAGAATATAAAATGAGCTTTTTATGGGATGTACATGACCGGTTATTACTCCTATAGCCGTGGAGAGGACACAAACTAAGATATAAATAGCTATCGGCAGGTTGAGAACCGTGTGTCTGAGCAGGCCTAATTGTTTATTTATCGCCATCTTAGCCAACCAGGAAAAGAAGACTACAATAAGCAGGATATCGTCTATACGTATAACTACTGCCCTCTGGGGGACCTCGGCTACAGTGAGTTCTGGAGATAAAAGCATAGAGAAGATCAATACAATCAAGGCAACATCGGTATTAATAAAAGTGGTGATAAAAACAATAGGCAGAAGAACAAGAATAAGCGGGAGAATGGGTAAATGCGCTTTAGAGACACTCAAGAATATAATGAAAACAAAGAATAATAAAGAAACCGCTACACCTAATACAGTCTGACCACTCCTTGTATCTTGATGCACTACCCTCTCCGGTTTATTCGGTAGCCAATACACAATATACCCCCCACCGCAAAACAGCGATTAATAGTATAGAGGTTATATTATAACTAACTATAATTGATACCGATCGCCAATTTAGAGCTACAGTTGTAGACATACCAAATTTTACTCTCCTCAGAGTACTTTAAAAATTGAACTGGCTACCAATAGCAGTAATGATGAACATATAGAGAAATACATATAATTAATAAAATTTATGGGCTTCTTCAGCCCATTCATATTATAATAAAATCTTCCCTGATAATATCGGCACATATACCACGTTATCAATCTATCCTTATTATCGTCTCTATGTTATATAGAATTTAGGTCTTCTGCTCTGCCTCCTCTTTTCCATAGAATTTATACTTATATTGATAATAATAAGGGTAGGTAACGATGGTCTCGGTTTGCGGCTGAGTATGATTCAGGATTACTCCCGATATCTTTGCGCCCACCGATTCTAACTGTATCTTGGCACGCAGTAATGCATCTCGGCTGGTTCTACCAATTTCATAAACAATAACTACACAATCTAATTTAGGAGCTAGAAGACTGGCATCAGTTACTGGTAAAACAGGGGCTGAGTCAAAAATAATGATATCAAACCTCTGTTTAAATACCTCAATCAATCCTGTCAATTCTTTTGACTCTAAAACCTCAGCGGGATTAAAAGGTAGGACTCCACTGGGTAGAATCCAGATATTATCTATGCCAAAGGGCTTACTTACTATCTCATCAAACGGTATATCTCCAAGGATAATATCTGCCGCATTTCTTAATACCTTATCCAGGTCTGCTGAGCCGGTCAATAATTCGTTGAGGCCAGGCTCTCTCTTTATCCCGAATGTCTTAGCTAAAGCTGGTCGCCTTAAGTCCGAAGATACTAAAAGCGTCTTTGCGCCTGCCTGAGCCATAACCAAGCCAAGATTAGTCATAACGGTAGTCTTGCCTTCTCTGGGGCCAGAGCTGGTAACCAGAAGCGTCTTTTTAGCTGTATCTAATTTAAGATTGGTGCGTATATTACGAAAGGCCTCTGCAGCTGGCGATTTTGGTTTATAATGGGAGGTCAAACGCACCATTCTATCCTCGCTATCGCTCCTTTTGGACTTAATCGATAATCTCCTCTTTAATCCTGAGAATATGCCCTTTCTCCTCTCCCCCTCTTCTTCTATAGAAGGGACTATTCCTAAGACAGGTAACTTTATTACACTCTCGACATCCTCAATAGTAGCAATAGAGGTATCCAGAGTCTCAGAAACAAAAGCTGCACTGAAACCTAAGATAATCCCTACTACCATCCCCATAAGAAGATTCAAATAACGGTTTGGACTGATAGGCTTCTCAGGTACCATTGCAGGATTGACTATCTCCACGTCTCTAATCTTGGATGCCTCAGCAATACGTGCCTTCTCATACCTATCCTTTAACATTGAATAGAGCTCTTCATTTATCTTAAGTTCTCTTTTCAATCTGACAAATGTTAATTCATCTGCGGGTAACTCTCTTAACTGCTGCTGAATAATCTTAATCTGGTCTTTTGTCTTCTTTATCTCGGGATGCTTATCTGTATATTTCTTTCTGAGATTCGTTAATGTTAAAGTCAACTCATTAAGTTTATCCTGCAGAGGGGCTACTGTCTCTATCGCCAGACCCTTCTCTTTAATCTCTTTAAGGCGGTCCTCTGTCTCCTTTAATTTCTCCTCTGTATCCGCTAATTGTTGTTCAATAAATTGACGAGTAGTCCTGGCTTCATTTATTTTTGTACGCCAGTTTTCATCCGCATAGGACTCCGCCACGGCCATTGCTATCCTTGCTACCTCTTTAGGGTCTTTATGCCTGGCTCTAATCTCAACTAAATCCGTAGTCTCGACCTGCTCTGTAGCAATCGTACCCCTTATACGAATAATGGCCTTTTTTAAATCCTCCTCACTGGAACGAGTAGTAATATATCCTAAACGTCTTGCTGCCTCTGCCAGTACCTTATCGCTTTTAATTAACTCTACCTCGCTCTCCAGTGTACTGCCAGCCCCCCAAAAGGTAATTTCGGTACCCGAGATGGCGGCAATAGGCTTCCGGGCATAAATCTTAATTGTAGCCACAGCTTCATATATAGGAATCTGTCTGTAACTATAGATAAGACTGGCTATTGTAAAGAATAAAAAGATTACAAAAATTAACCATTTTCTTCTGCGTATAATCCGAAAATAATCCCGTAGATTTAATTCATATTGCGCCATTATTGATCCCCCTATCAATAGTTATTAAGGATCTCTTCATAGATGGAAATCGTCTGTAAAGCCGTATACCTCCAAGAAAATTGTCTTGATCTCTGAAATCCCTTCTGGATCAACTGATTACGTAATCTATTATCAGTTAAAACACTATACATCGCATCGGCTATCTCTTTTATGTTATACGGGTCAACCAGAATAGCCGCACCCTCAGCAATCTCTGACAAGGAAGAGTTCCGCGATGTTATCACCGGACACCCACATGCCATTGCCTCTAAATTTGGCAAACCAAATCCTTCATATAAAGATGGATAAACGAATAGATCAGCAGTATTATATAAAAGTAACGCCTCTTGCTCGGAAACGTAACCGGTAAAAATTACATCGTCTTCTAAGTCTAACTCTCTGACCAAAATAAATACATCCCTGCAAAACGGATAACCCCTACCGCCTGCAATTACCAGCTGTTGCTCTATATGTTTTGTCTTCTTTAACAAAAGGTAAGCTCGAATAAGACTCCCTAAATTTTTCCGTTTAACTAATGAGCCCAAATACAATATAAATTTATTTCTAATATTATACTTCTGCTTTAAGTCAGAGTCAATATCATGACTTATCGGATAATATATAGGATTAACCCCGTGATAAATAACCCTTATCTTATCGATAGGAATACCTAACAATCTGATTAGATCTTGCTTGGTATTGTTTGAGATTGCAATAATCCTATCAGCCCTGAAGGCAGCATGAGAGATAAAATTTGAATAATAAATATATAATGATCTGGGGATAATTTGAGGTAAAAGCAGAAAGGAAATATCATGAATAGTCAATACTAACTTTCCCTTAAAAATAAAAGGGCTTATGTCGGCTAAACAATGAAGTAGATTTATCTTTTTGTCTCTGGCTTCGAGAGGCAGAATAAAATGCTCCCAGAATCCCCGGAATAACTTGGTAGAGGTCGGGAACCTAGTTGTACCTATCCTAAAATTATCATTTTCCAAGCTTAATGGACAGTAACTGGGTAGGAAGAGGATATATTCATTGTATTTATCAATAAGCATAAGGTTTCTGATTAGATGATAGGCATAATAACCTATACCGTCCTTATCACCCAGTAATTGCCGTGCATTAATACCTATGCGCATACCCTCTGGTATAAATCCTCCATCTCTACTAGATGTTTCCTGATATTAAACCTCTCTCTGACATATCTGCTTGCTGTTAATCCCAATCTGAGTCTTTTCTCCTTATCTTCAAGAAGTGAAGATATCGCAGCAGACATCGCTTCAATATCCCCAGGCGGATAGAGCACGCCATTTATATTATCGTGTATCAACTCCGGTATACCTCCGCAATAAGGGGCAATTACGGCCTTCCCACAAGCCATTGCCTCCAATAAAACACGAGGGAATGGATCTGGTGAAATAGCACTATGTACATAAAGGTCGCAAATTGTCAAAATCTTAGCTATATCATTTCTCCAACCTGTGAAAATAACCTCCTTATCTATTCCCAAGCTGCCAGTGAGTCTTTTTAAATATTCAAAATAACTAATATCCTTATCATATAAAACAGTACCAACAATCATAAATTTAGCCTGCGGGAAGGAATATCTTATCTTACTAGCCGCCTTAAGAAATAAATCCTGACCTTTCCAAAAGGTTAAAGAGCCGATATTCACTATCAGCAGCTTATCTATCAATTTGAACTGGCGCCTAAGTATATATCCTGATTGGACACCAGAACTAAACTGTTCTATATCGACACCCGTATAAATAATCTCTGTCTTGTTGAATGCACCTCGATTCTGCGCTATCCTCTCCTTTACCGCATTCGAAACAGCAACAATTTTATTTGATGTTAAATATAAGAATATCAACCACATCCTCCATTTCCAACCATCGGGAATAATCTCACGGATATGACAAATAAGGGGGGTGCGAGTAAGTTTTGCCGCTGGAACAGCATAGATACAATCATACAGAGAATTTGCACAGATAATACCCATACTTTTTCTTCTTTTCTCTCTCTTTATAACTACCATCAAACAAAGCGTGAGATATATCAACTCAAATAACAGGAGGAGATAGAAAATTGGATTAAGGCTTATTCTGATTCTTCTCATTCTGATTATTCTGAATGGTATGCCATACATCTGGAGTCTCTGAGTAAACACCCCCTCTGAGGGAAGAATAACCTGAAATCTAAATCTATCGCCACTTAACATCCTCAATATATGAAACAAGCTAATCTCCGCACCCCCCATCTGGGAGGTTTTATTTAGATAGATAATACTGTAATTCATATATAATTATAAAAGATTGTTAACTATATTAACT
>JAOZPD010000038.1:0-4383 GCA_029932935.1 Candidatus Omnitrophota bacterium
TTTTTATTTTATCGCGGCTAATCTGTCTTTTGCTTCTGTGATTTTTGCCATCTATTTCAACAATTAATTTGTAAGGATATTTAATATAAAAATCTGCGATATAAAATGATTTAGGAGATAGAAAGCCTGCTTGAGGTATAAAATTTATTCTCATAATGTTTAATATCTTTTCGAATTCACTTTCTGCCAGAGTCCTTTTCTTTATTAGGCCTCCCCTAAATCTTCTTAAGATCCTGGATTTTATTTGCTTTCTTGCCTGGTATCTTGTTAATCCCATCACAAAAATTATTTCTTAAACAAAAAGGCAACTCTTCAGTTATGAAGAGTTGCCTTAAGAGGAATTGGCTTATTATTCTTTATCTGTAGTTCTATCGCCACCTTGGATATATTATATAATGATGGTATATATGAGTAAATATTTTTCTTTTTTCAGGAATGCCTAATATCCTTGGAGACACCAGCTCACAAATATTACTTTACATCTTCTCTCCGACTTTATTTATAGTTATATTTTTATTTCTCAGATACGAAAATACCCTATCGATTTCCTCTTTCTCGCCTTCTATTTTTAGAATTGCCCAACCTGAGGAAGTAGAAAATGACGCTTCTATTATATTGACATTTATATCAAAATTTTTAGATATATAACAAATTACGGACTCATCCTTTAATTCTCCGGGAAAGGTTAAGCCAACCGATATCTGCATTTCTCTCTCCTTTCGTTTAAAAGTTTAATTTTAGAATTTATCTCATTCGTTTTGTCCCGGGGAGGCCTTTTATAAGCCGCAAGGATTTTTGTAATTCATCTTCCGGGAGGGGGTAATCAGTCAATTCGCCCGAAAGGTATTTTTTATATCCCGCAAGGTCCATAAGGCCATGTCCGCTATAATTGAATAGGATTACCTTCTCCTTGCCCTCCTCTTTTGCTTTTTGGGCCTCTTCAATAACGCAGGCAATCGCGTGGCTAGTCTCAGGAGCGCATATAGCCCCTTCTGTTTTAGCCCATAATAATGCTGATTCATAGCATTGTAGCTGATTGTAGGAACGGGCAGATATAATGCCTTCATTGATGGCCTGACATACTAAAGGAGCCATTCCGTGATAGCGCAATCCGCCGGCATGTATCGGAGGGGGGATAAAAGCATGTCCTAAGGTGTACATTGCCAGTAGCGGGGTCTTGCAAGCCGCATCTCCGAAATCGTAGGCAAAGATGCCTCGCGTCATAGTGGGGCAGGCCGTAGGTTCGGTAGGTATTATCTCGATCTTGGCGCCATTTATTTTATCGTATATGAAAGGAAAGGATAATCCTGCGAAATTACTTCCTCCCCCTGCGCAACCAATGATAATATCTGGTATTTTCTCTTTGGCTATTCTTAATTGCGCCTTGGCTTCTAATCCAATTATGGTTTGATGAAGCAGCACGTGATTAAGCACGCTTCCTAAAGAATAGCGAGTTTTTGCTGTTTTGTCCGAGATAGCTTCTTCCACAGCCTCGCTTATAGCTATACCTAGACTACCGGGCGTATCCGGCATTCTTTTCAGGATATCTCTTCCTACGTTTGTTTCGTTGCTTGGGCTAGCTACGCAATCGGCATTCCATATCTGCATCATAATCTTACGTAACGGTTTCTGCTCATAACTTATTCTTACCATATAGACCTTACATTCGAGGCCTAGTAGATTACAGGCAAAGGCCAATGCGCTTCCCCACTGGCCGGCCCCTGTTTCCGTGGTTAACTTTCGAATCCCAAACTGTCTATTATACCAGGCCTGCGCTACGGCAGTATTTGGTTTGTGGCTGCCCGGAGGGCTGAAACTCTCATCTTTATAATAAATACGTGCCGGAGTCTTTAGGAATTCTTCTAAGTATTTGGCTCTGCATAAAGGAGTAGGCCTCCAGCGATAAAGAATCTCTAAAATTTCTTCAGGAATATCAATCCAGCGCTGCCGGCTTATCTCCTGTTCAATTAAATTCATAGGGAATATCGAGGCGAGCATCTGGGGCGTGATGGGTTTTCCGTCTGGTGTTATGGGTGGCTCAAGGGGTGGTAGATCAGCAACCAAATTATACCATTTCTTCGGGATATCCTTTTCTCCCAGGAGGAACCTTCTCATTTCTTATCTATTTTTATCCTTTAAAAAGTCCAGGGCAGCTGAATTAATACAAAAGCGTTTATGGTCCGGTGGTGGCCCGTCGTCGAATACATACCCCAGATGTGCGCCACACCTGGCACAGAGGACCTCTGTTCTTTCTACGGCTAACCCCTTTTCTTTCTTGTAGCGAATATTGTATTCCGATACAGGTGATTTGAAGCTTGCCCAACCGCTTTTTGAATCAAATTTAGCATCCGAGCTAAACAAATCTGTTCCGCAGCAGACACAGCGATATATGCCCCTCTCCTTATGTCTGCAATACTTTCCGGTGAAACGCCCCTCCATAGCCTTTTTTCTGGTAACATTATACTGCTCAGTAGTAAGTATTCTTCTCCACTCTTCTTCTGTCTTACAAATTCTATCCACCAATACCAATTCACCTTTAGAAGAATCAAAAATGGTAATTTTTTGATTTTGTAGCCCCGGTTTATCAGTATCCAGATTACATATTCCTTCTGCGTAGGAGGGAATCCAGGCGTTATTAATAGAAGATAGTAATAATACGATAAAATAAATTCTAAAATTTTTATTTTCTTTGGCGCTGGCGCAGCACGTCCTTTTCATCGTAGATTTCTCCGAAAAGCTCCTCCAATACATCCTCCATAGTTAGGATCCCTATATTTTGCCGTTTATTATTTTGAACAATAAAGAGATGCTGGTGATAGGCCTGAAATTTCTCCAGGAGTTTATCGGCCTTTTCATTCTCATTAACGAATATAGGCCTTGACATAAGGTCTTTTATTTTAATCATGTAGTTATCCTTAGCGATTTCCCTTAGCAGGTTTCTCTGCTGGCATATCCCTACTATATTAGAGATATCCTTTTCATATACGGCTATTCTGCTGTAGGGAGAATTGATTATTAAATCTTTTGTCTCCAGGAGAGACTTGTTTGCCTCAAGGGCATATATATTATCCATATGCCTCATCATGTGACTGGCTTTTAAATCGTTCAATTTAAATACCCTGTTGCATAAAGTCTCTTCATCAGTCTCCACAGTCCCTGCCACCCTGCCTAATCTGAGCATAATCTTTATCTCCTCTTCTGTGACTTTAGGTAATCTGGATTTGCGCCTAAAGGGATTTGTAGCAAAGGATAGAATCTCTACCAGTGGTTTAAATATCCATATCAGAAGATATAGCGGTCTAGCCCCCAGTAAAGAAATTTGTACTTTGTAATGTTCGCCAATAGTTTTTGGTATTACTTCGGAAAAGATTATAATTGTGAATGTTAAGAGAGCAGAGGCTATGCCTAACCAGTGGCTGCCAAATATTCGCGTTACCCTTTGCCCTACAAATATGGAACCGACGATATTGACCGCATTATTAAGTATTACGATAGTGGCTACGGCAGAATGAATATTTTCCTTAATGGAAAGAAGCACCTTGGCGTTTCTGCGGTTTTGTTCGGATAGAATTCTGGCTTTTATTAAAGGCAGGCTTAGGACGGCTGCCTCCATCATTGAGCATATGCCAGAAACCAATAGTACGCTTATAATTAAAACGATTAGAGAAGGCATATATTATCTGATTTATATTATATCTCTACCTTAATCAGAGGCAATATTTTTCTTCTTCTCATTTTGCAAACTTATGCTACAATTAATAAAGATATCGAGAAAGAAAGGTGGTACGTTAGATGGTTTTATTGTTTGTAATTTTATCTTTGAGCGTTGTGGGCTGGACTGTATATACCCTCTTCTTCACAAAAGAGGGTGAATTATTATCTAAGAGATCGCAGAAGATTGTTGAGGACTTAAGGCATTCGCAGGAAGATTTAAAAAAAGAAAAACAAAGGCTTCTTGAACAGATAGATGGACTAAAACACGAACTCGATAAAGCTAAAGAGGACTTTTTGAATTCACAGAAAAAAGCGGAGGAGTTGAAAGAAAGAGAAGCTGATCTGAATGCAAAATTGGCAAAGAGAGAAGAATGGGTTGCTAAGAGTGAGGAGATGCTGAGTAAGGTTAAGGAGGAAAGCGCAGAGGTTAAGAGGTTATTCTCCCAAAAAGAAAAAGAGCTGGCAGACGCCTTCTCCAAAAATGTAAAATTGAATACAAAGTTGCGTGAGGTATCGGAGAGGATACCGTTATTTGAAGAACAGATTAAAGAGAAGAGTGAACAGATTGAAAGAATGAAACATCAGATAAATAGACTTATAGAAGAGAAGAAAGCGTATAGCGATATGATCGCCGAATTAAAAAAGAAGGAAGAGGAAAAGGAGTGGGTT
>JAOZPD010000038.1:4393-11678 GCA_029932935.1 Candidatus Omnitrophota bacterium
TCAAGAAAGATTTTAATAAGTTAATGGAGGAATATACTGAGTTAGAAAACGAGCTGGAGAGAAAAGAAGAAAGAATAGACAGGTTGAGCAAAGAAATAATCGAACTGAATAAGACTGTATCCGGTCTCCAGGAGCAGGCATTAGCAACGAGACCTACTAAGGCAGAGGAGGTCAAACCAGAGGAGATTGCTGCACCTGCAGGGGAGGGCTCTGAGACAGAAAAGACATCAGGGGTTGCCTCGGAGGCCGAGGCGGAGACAGAAGCAGTTGAGCAAATAAGTGCTTCTGCCGATAAGGATATAACGCAGGAACAGGTATCCTCTCCGCAGGCAGAAGAAGTACAACCAGCTGAGATAGAGGCTTCTGCGGGAAAAGAAAAAGAAACTGTTGGGCGAGAAGAGAAGGCCGAAGAGGTTGAGGAGAAGGAAGAAATATCCATACAGGTAGATTTGGAGAAGGTGAGGAATATCGGGATTATGGCCCATATCGATGCCGGTAAAACTACCTTAACCGAAAGAATTTTGTTCTATACTGGACGGACGCATAAGATAGGAGAGGTTCATGATGGTAAGGCACAGATGGATTGGATGAAGCAGGAGCAGGAGCGCGGCATTACAATTACATCAGCAGCAACGACATGTTATTGGAATGAAAACAGGATAAATATTATAGATACACCTGGACACGTTGATTTCACGGTTGAGGTTGAAAGGAGCCTGAGAGTGCTTGATGGTGCAATAGCTGTATTCTGTGCAGTGGGGGGTGTAGAACCGCAGTCTGAGACTGTATGGCACCAGTCTGATAAATATAATGTCCCCAAGATAGCGTTTGTGAATAAGATGGACCGTGTAGGAGCGGATTTTTTTGCTGTAATCAAAGATATAGAGGAAAAGCTTGAGGCTAATGTTGTTCCATTGGTAATACCCCTGGGAGCGGAACATAATTTCAAGGGGCTTATAGATCTTCTGGAGATGAGGGCTTATGTGTATAATGATGATAAGATGGGGAAGAATTTTAATACAGAGGAGATACCTACGGAATATAAAGAAACAGCAGATAAATATCGTAAATTGATGATTGAAAAGGTAGTCGCAGAGGATGAGAATTTGATGAAGAAATTCTTAAATTCCCCTGACTCTATCAGTATTGATGAATTGAAGCAAACTATCCGTAAAGCCACAATTGCAAACTCTATTGTTCCCGCCCTATGCGGTTCCTCTTTAAAAAACAAGGGCATACAAAAATTGCTTGACGCAGTAGTGTTTTATTTGCCCTCGCCTCAAGATTTGCCGCCGGTTAAGGGCAAGGACCCGGATGACCCACAGAAGGTTATCGAGAGAAAGTCGGATGTCAACGAGCCGCTTACTGGATTGGCATTTAAGATTCAGTCGGATCCCCATATGGGTAAATTGGTATATATCAGGCTGTATTCCGGGATTCTTCGAAAAGGTTCATATGTATTTAATCTTAATAAGAATAAAAAAGAGAGGGTCGGAAGGATATTGCAGATGCATGCCAATCAGAGGCAGATGAAGGAATATGCTTGTGCCGGTGAGATTGTTGCCGTAGTGGGTTTGAGCAGTACTACTACGGGAGATACAATATGCGACCCCGAGAATCCGGTTTTGCTTGAGACAATGCAGTTTCCTGTTCCGGTAGTATCCTTAAGTGTCGCGCCTAAAAGTAGGTCTGAACAGGATAAGCTTGGGAAGGGGTTGTCTCGCCTTTTGGAAGAGGATCCCACTTTATCGGTGAAAACAGATAAGGCCACAGAGGAGAGTATTTTATCCGGGATGGGTGAGCTACATCTACAGATTATCGTGGATAGATTAAAGGAGGAGTTCGGCGTAGATGTGATAGTGGGCCAACCCAAGGTAGCTTATAAGGAAACGATTATTAAGGCAGCGACGGGTGAATACAAACATGTTAAGCAGTCCGGTGGTAGAGGCCAATATGGACATGTTGTCTTTGAGATTTCTCCTTTAGAGAGAGGCAAGGAGTTTGAGTTTATAGATAGTATAAAAGGAGGCGCGGTTCCTAAGTCGTTTATTCCTGCTGTGAAAAAGGGGCTCCTTGAGATAATGAGCAAAGGGGTTTATGCCGGGTATCCTGTAGTCGATGTGAGGGTAAATCTTATTGATGGTTCGTTTCATGAGGTAGATTCTTCTGAATTAGCTTTTAGGCTTGCCTCTATCGGGTGTTTTAAACAGGTTTTTATGCAAGCAGAACCTGTGTTGCTTGAGCCGATTATGTCATTGGAGGTTATTACTCCTGAAGAATATGTAAATAATGTAGTTGGTTATATCTGCTCCAAGCGAGGGCAGGTATTGGGCATGAAAACAAAGGGAAAACAAAAGATTATCTCTGCTGAGGCGCCCTTAGCTGAGATGTTCGGGTATGCCACTACATTTCGTTCGTTGACAAGTGGACGCGCAAATGCTACCATGGAGTTTAAAAGATACGAGCAGGTACCTAAAGAAATTGCCCTAAAGATTGTTGAAGAGAAAAAAGAAAGTAAAGAAAAATAATTCGCTAATAATTAATGCTGTTTTAGGATGGTTTTTATGTAGTTAATCAAGTGGTCTGTTGCTCTGGCAGGTATATTTATAAATTGTACGCCTATCTCGTATCTTTCGTTACGATGATCCTCTTTAATCCATATCACCCTGACCAGCGCCTCGAATGAGAATGGTATCTTTTTCAATGTAAGCCTTATCTGCAAGGTATCGTTTTTAGGAATGAATTTATGTACATAAAATCTGATTCCCCCTTGACTGATATCCTTTGTAAGAAATCCTTCCACCTTTTGTTTGTTTATGGCTTTATATGATATTTGCGCACTCTCCGGGATCCTTACAAATCTTCTTCTCTCTATCATCATGCCTCCTCTCTTCTTTTTGGCAAATTGATTTGTCAAAATAATTTCTCGTGAATATCCTTCGGCATAACACTAGGTTTAAGTTGCATATCTACACAAGCCATAATTGTTCTGGCGATACAAACAATAGCTCCCTTCTGATTTTTTATCTCGTACTCGAATTCTATCTTTACCCGTGTGAATTTACTAATACGTGTTTCTATCTGCAGGATGTCTCCATAGAACGACGGTGATTTATAATCTATTTCTTGTCTGGATACCACGAATTGCACACCATGACTTATTAAATCTTTGATAAAAATGCCTCTTTTTTCTAAGAATTCTGTGCGTGCTTCCTCTAGGAATTTAAGATAATTAGCATAATAGACCACTCCTCCAGAATCAGTGTGATGGTAATAGATCTTTTGACGAGTATGGTTTATATTTGTCATAACATCATAGATTTCAATGTTTCAATATCACGGTCTATTTTGATTATTAATCTTTCTATCTCTTTTATCCTTTGTTGATACCCCTTTATTGATTCTTCATCGCGTATGTATTTTGTAGGCCCGGATAAAATTCTATTCTTTGCGTATCTCTCCAGGCAGAGGCTTTCCCTTTTATCCCTTAATTTTTTTATCCTCCTTCTTATTTCTTTATTATGCATTTTGCGTTTTTCTCTCTGTTCTTTAAGTCTTGCCTCCTCCTCTCTCTTTTTGATTTCTTCTTTATGTTGTAATTGTAAGTCTGCTTTTTTTATTCCGTCCTTACGGGCGGTCTTTAAATCAGGTTTTTCTGTTACTCTTTCTATGGGAGGCAATTCTCCCTTCGCCTTTTTTCTTAGATAATAGTCAAAATCCCCTACAATCCTCCTTACTATTCCTGCCCTTACTTCAAATACAACATTAGCAACAGAGCGAACGAAATGTATATCGTGACTTATAAATACAATTGTTCCCTCGTATTGATTTAATGCTTTAATCAGGGCATCTACGGCATCTACGTCAAGATGGGTAGTAGGTTCATCCAGCAGGAGGAAATTTGGTGGATTTATTACGAGCTTCGCTATAATGAGGCGGCTTTTTTCTCCCCCCGAAAGTACACTAACCTGTTTGTAGGCATCATCACCGGTGAATAGAAAGGCTCCCAGTATAGCACGTAATGACGCTTCTGACATAAATCCCTTTGCAGCCGAATAAGCCTCCTGCAAAACAGTGTTTTCCTGATTTAGTACATCCAGGCGCGTCTGGGAAAAATAACCAATCTCAACATTGCACCCAGTCTTACGTAAACCTTTGTCTATTTCGATTATCCCAGCCATAATTTTAAGTAATGTTGATTTTCCTGCTCCATTCTCACCTATCAAGGCAGCCTTTTCTCCCCTGTAAACTTCAAAGTCTAGGTTTTCATAGACGCGTATATCCCCATAAGATTTATATACTCCATCTAATGTTATGATTTTATATCCACTACGCTTGGTATGGGGAAAGCGGAAATCACGGATACTTTCACGCGGATCCGGTGGTACGACGATTTCCTGCATTTTATTTAAGGCAGTCTTTTTAGCTCGGACTTGTTGTGCTTTGTTTGGTTGAGCGTGGAAGCGGGCAATGAACCTCTCTAACTGTTGTCGTTTTTTTTGCTGTTCTTTGAATTGCCTTATAAGGAATCTTCTTTTCTCTTCTCTTATATGCTCGTAATGTTGGTAGTTACCCTGCACTTTAAAAATCGAACCATTCTCGAGAATCAGTGTATAATTAGTCACCTCATTGAGGAACGCCTTGTCATGAGATATTATAATAAACGTTCCTCTGAAATTTGCTAGATAATCCTTAAACCAGAGAGCAGCATTTAAATCAAGATAATTGGTCGGTTCATCTAATAAGAGGATATCGTATTGGCAGGTCAGCAGACGCGCCAATAATGTTCTCATCTGCCATCCCCCGCTTAGCTCCTGTATGCGCCTGTCAAAATCACGTTCTTTGAATTCTAATCCAGCAAGTATTTTTTTCGCTTTATGCTCTAATTCAAAATATCCAAGTGACTCCAGTCTTTCCAGAATATGGCTATATTGTTTTGGTCTGGAGATATTCTTTTTCTCTAACTCCTTTTTTTGTCTAATGAGTATCTGAATTTCCTCATCTCCTTCGGTCAGTTCAGATAATACTGTATGTTGCGAATTAAATCTTGTTTCTTGGGGCAGGTATCCGATACGTATATTTTTATCAATGGATACGCTACCAGATGATGGTTCTGTTTCACCCAATATTATAGAAAACAGGGTACTCTTACCAGAGCCGTTAGGTCCGATAAGCCCTATCTTCTCATTATAGTTTATATTTAATGATATGTTTTTAAAAAGTACTTTACTGCCATAATTTTTAGTAAGATTGCAGATGGTGATCATATTTGCTGATGAGTTAGGACGGTGTTGTTATAGACTCTGGGGAGATGCTTTTATCTCGATATCTTTAGTATTTTGTATTTCAATGTTCCTGCCGGAATATTAATTTCCACAATCTCATTCTTCTTATGGCCCAATAGGCCTTTACCTATGGGGGAATCGATAGAGATTTTTCCCTGGGCGTAATCCGCTTCTATTTCTGAGACAAATGTGTACTCTAATTCTTCTCCGGAGTTCAAATCTTTTAGTTTAACCGTAGCCCCCAGTAACACCTCATCTTTTGGAATATTCTCGTCATCAAGAATGCGGGCGCAACTTAGTTTCTCCTCAATTTCAGCAATCTTTTTTTCGTTTAAAGCCTGTGCCTCCTTGGCCGCATCATATTCTGCATTCTCGCTAATATCTCCATGTGCTCTCGCTCTACCTATTGCCTCAGAGATTTCTCTGCGTTTTATTGTCTTCAAATATTCTAGTTCTTCTATTAACTTTCTATGTCCTTCCCGCGTCAGATAAATATCCTTTGAACCCATTTCAGATCCCTCCTTTGAATTAAGTTAACAATATCAGATTTAATGGTATACGATAGGCCATTGGGGAATGGTATATTGTATATTTTTTCTTTGTCTTAACCGACTTATATGATATCATAGAACCATGATAAACAAAATAAAAAATAAGATAAATCGAGAGCTTATAAATTATATTGATTATTTAAATCGGTCATATTCTTTAAAGAGTATCTCTCCTTTATTATTTAAGAATATAAAAGAATTTATTCTAAGGAAAGGCAAAAGGGTGCGCCCCACTCTTTTTGTTATAGGATATCTGGGGTTCGCTAGAAAGGTAGCTGCCGGTTTATATACCAGTGCCCTCTCGTTAGAGTTGCTTCACGATTTTATGCTTGCGCACGATGATATAATCGATAAATCCACTAAGAGAAGAGGAAAGCCTTCTATGCACGAGCGGTTGAATAATTATCTACAACGATTTAAGAATATCAAATTTACGGGACAGGATTTAACGATTGCGATTGCCGATGTTATGTTTGCCCTGGGTATACATTCTTTTCTGGCAATAGAAGAAGACAAAAGCCGCAAGGAGATGGCATTGAGAAAATTGGTTGAAGCTGTAGTATATACCGGCACCGGTGAGGTTGTAGAATTATTAACTGGCTTAAATGATATGAGGAATATAAAAAGACAAGATATATACAAAATATATGATCTTAAAACCGCCCGTTATACATTCGCCTGCCCTCTGTCTGCTGGAGCGATATTAGGGGGAGCCAGCTCTGAGCAGGCAGAGAGTCTTTTCAAGTATGGGCTGTATTTAGGTAGGGCATTTCAGATAAAAGATGATATTCTGGGTATGTTTGGCGAGGAGAGTCAGACAGGTAAGTCATCTCTTGCTGATTTGAGAGAGTCGAAGAGGACATTGCTTATCTGGTATGCCTATAATAATTCGAGCACAAGGGATAAATCTATTATAAGGGATACATTCATTAAAAAAGACGTAAATAGAACAGATTTATTAAGAATACGGAAAATAGTAATCTCATCCGGTGCGTTAGATTACGCCAGATTAGAGATTAGGGGGCTTTTAAAGAAGGCTAAGTATTTAAGCATGGCTTTCGGGATGCGCTCAAAATACAGAGATTTACTTGCTGGTTATGTAAATCAACTCCTGAGAGCATGATGTCCTAATATATGAAGATAAATTTAGCTAAGTCCGCAGGTTTTTGTTTTGGGGTAAGAAGAGCACTCAGGATCGCCTTTGCGGCCGTCAAGTCAGGTATGCCTATAGAGATGCTGGGGGATATTGTGCACAATGAAGATGTGGTAAGAGAGATAACGCGAGCCGGTATTAAGAAAGTTAAGCGTCTTAAGAGAGTAAGGAATAAAGCGGTATTGATTCGTGCTCATGGAATAGATGTAGAAACCTTTCAGAGGGCAGTCAGGCTGGGGTATAAGATTATCGATGCTACCTGCCCTATGGTTAAAGAAATTCATAGAATTGCTCAG
>JAOZPD010000039.1 GCA_029932935.1 Candidatus Omnitrophota bacterium
ACAAGAAAGTAAATCACGAATGGCTAATTGTTTAAATTTTATTTCTTTAACAAGCATTGCTTCCGGTATATTACTCATAGCACCTAACACAAAAACCAAACCCAACGTGCGTACAACAGGAATCAAAGACTTTTCATTAAGTAGCACTGAGATTAAGGGCGCAATAAAAAAAAGGAAAGAAAAAATAAATAATCCGATAAATGGCATCATCCAAAAAGCAGTATGTTTAGCTAATTCGATATCATCTTTTCTCTGCACTAAAGCAGTATCGATACCAAAATTCTTAAATAGCGTCATAGCATCAATAGCTATAAAAGCCATTGCAAAAAGGCCGAAAATCTGTGGATCAAGTAAACGAGTTAAGATTATAAAGGTAAATACTGATAATCCCTTCTGTATATACCTACTACATGCAACCCATTTGATTCCTGATACTGTCTGCTGTTTAAGTGTTGTCATTTTTAAAACTTTTTAATATACTACTTAATAATATGCCTTGAGAATATAATAATTCCCACAATTACTGCATTAATTGAAGCAAGCAATACCCCTCCTGCGGCTATGTCCTTAATCATCTTTACTGAAGGGTGATATTTCTTGCCGTTAAAGAAATCCAGACTTAGTTCCAGGGCAGTATTTACCATCTCGCATACGATAACAAAGGTTATAGTAAGGAGCAGGATAGCCATCTCAGCTGAGGAAATCTTGAGCATGATGCCTGCTAATACAACCAGGATGCCGATGATTATGTGAATGCGCATATTGCGCTGGTTCCTGAGACTGAAACGCAGGCCAGCCAGCGCAAATCTAAAACTATTTAATATAGAGCGTTTTTCCATATCGTATATAATCCTTTCTCTCTGATTCTGTGACTGGTGAGGTAGCCATTAAAGTATCCATCTTATAAATAACGGTAGATATAGGCCGGGATATGATACTGGATATTGGTTAATATATAACCCAGTAGTTTTGCCTGTGCCTGCCTGAGCAAGCCCTGGCTGTGCTCAACCACACCCTTCTGTGTCCTTTCTGCGCGGATTACCATTATTACGCCATCGGTCTGAGCGCCCAGGAGGCCTGCATCGGTTACCGGAATAACCGGAGGGCTGTCAAATATAATATAGTGATACTTACTCTTAAGCAGTTTGATGAGATTGTGCATCTTGACCGACCCTATAAGCTCCGCAGGATTATGAGGGATTCTACCGGCGGGTAGAATAGTAAGATTATCTATGCCTATATTGATAAGTGCCTCATCTACATTCAAGCCATCAGAGACTAATTCGGTTAATCCCTGCTCGGCCTGGAAGCCAAGATACTTACTAATACGGGCACGCCGCAGGTCTGCGTCAATCAGGAGGATATCCTTCTTGTTTAAATCATGCGCCATAGATATCGCCAGATTTATAGCCGTGATTGTCTTACCCTCCCCATGTATGGAGCTGGTGATAGTAATTGCTTTTATGGGAGACTTTGAATCTATGGCCTGTATATTCGTGCGCAGGGTTCTGTATTGCTCGGCAACCGGAGACTTAGGGTCATGAAAGGATACGATTCTGGGGTCAATGTTAGAATCCACCTTCTTCCTGGCGATAAACTCGTATCTTATCTCCGACTTCTTATCCATCTTCTCTATCCTGGCTAATCTCTCCTGTGCTGCCTTTTTTAATGCATCAGTAATCTTTCCCATTTTTCTCTCCTTTGTTATCCTTATCTTAGGGACAGTCCCTGTGTTGCAGTGAGGGACAGTCCCTGAGCCAAACTCGAGGGTGTCCCCTTTTCAGGGATGACATCTTTATTATTGTGCTCGCCTTTGTTATTTTTCTCTTTATTCACTATTGATATTGGTTCTTCTTTAAGGGACAGTCCCCTTTTGAGGTTCATTGTTAAGTTCTACGGGGGGCAGTCCCTGTATTGCTTTTTCTTATATTATCAATACAGTTTCTATAATTCTGGCACCGGGGGCAACAGAGCTGCTCCTCTCCCTTTGTGCCCCTCATCCACTTTATGTCACAGATACTGTATTCACGACAACTGGGACAACAGTAGATTTTTATATTTTCACATTGAATACCCTGCCCTGAATCCTCCTCACTACCAAAATCCCTCTCTTTTACTACCTCGCTGATAATCTCCTCGCTTATACTCTTTCTGTCATATATAAAACCAGTAAGGAGTGCGCTATCGCATATAAGATTTATAAGACGGGGAATACCCCCTGAATACTGATGTATCAAATCCAGTGCTCCTGAGGTAAAAATGCCGTATCCATTTGAACTTACCAATCTTAATCTATGAGCGATATACTCCTGGGTCTCTGCCCGATTTAGAGAGGATATATGATAATAAACGGCTATCCTTTGCTTGAACTGCTCAAGACGGACATCAAGCAATTTCTTCTTCAGTTGAGGCTGACCAACAAGTATAATCTGAATAAGTTTCTCTTTCTCGGTCTCCAGATTAGAGAGCATCCTTACCTCTTCCAGAACCTTGGGTGTCAAATTCTGTGCCTCATCTATAATCAATACTATATTAATATCATTACTGAGTTGCTTTATAAGGTAGCTGTTCAATTGAGATAATAATTTTTGCTTTGTTCCGGATTTATATTCCACATCAAATTCCTCAAGGATTTCGGCAATGAGTTCTTTACAGGTCAGATGTGTATTAGTAATAATGCCCGCCCTGGTATTTAAATCCAGTCTATTAAGCAGGGTTCTATACACTGTGGTTTTACCCACTCCAATCTCACCGGTTATCACTACAAAGCCCTTTCTTTCATTAATGGCATAAAGGAGACTATTTAATGCCTCAACGTGTTTATTGCTGGGGAAAAAGAATTTAGAATCAGGAGTGGTATTAAACGGCTTCTCAGTAAATTCGTAGAATTTCTCGTACATAGTTACCTTTCTTTTAGTTTTAGGGACAGTCCCTGAGCCAAACTCGAGGGTGTCCCCTTTTCAGGGATGACATCTTTATTATTGTGCTCGCCTTTGTTATTTTTCTCTTTATTCACTATTGATATTGGTTCTTCTTTAAGGGACAGTCCCCTTTTGAGTTTATCGTTAAATTCTGACGGGGACAGTCCCTGTGTTGCAGTGAGGGGCAGTCCCTGTGTTATCTCTATAGCTCCGAGAGTCATCTTTTGAAAAAAGACATTAACATTACTGCAATAATAAGCACCACCGAGGATGTTACCATTATAGTAATCCATTTTATCTTTCTGTATTTCTCTCTATCTATCTCCTCTTGGGTAGTCAATCGCGATATAGCACCCAGAACAGGAAGACTAAAGTTCGTCTTTAAATCCTCTATATCCAGAAAGGACTGGTCCATAAATTCCCTACCCAGAACCAGGCCTATACCACCGAAGCTGCCCAGGAATAAACCTACGAATACCAGCAATATCTTATTGGGCTTAACCGGCTTTAGGGGGAGCCTGGGAGGATCAATTATGGTATAGCGCGTCCCCTCCTTTGAGGCCTCCAGGCGTTGTGTAATCTTAGCCGTCTCTAATTTCTGAAGCAGCATATTATAAATATTTTCATTTACGCGCATATCACGAGCCAGCACTGAATCCAGTTTATCCATTAAGAGGAGTTTATAGATTGCTGCGTTAGGGTCTTCGGAAGACTCGCTATTCAAGGCGTAGGCTAAACCCGATTCTGAGACAGAAGAGTTATCCTTGCTGGTAATCTTCTCCAATTCCTGCTTAAGACTCTCATACACGGGGCTGGCAATAGGTTTCTCGGAACCGGTTACCTGATATTCTCCTGATTCCAATTCCTTCTTAGCAGCAGCTATCTTCTGCCTTAACTCCTTTACCATAGGATGCTCTTCCGTTGAATCAAGTAACAACTTCTTTAAGCGCTCCTGCATCTCGGCAATCTCTGATTCCTTTATCTTTCTCTTGTAAACCTCCAGCTGGTCCTTGATAAACTCAATGGCTACATCTGTCTCTTTGGTCTGGGAGCGCATATTCTCCGCAATAAATATATCGGTTAACGTCTTGGTAATAAGCTGTGTCTGCTCAGGGTCACTTCCATAATAGGAAAGTTTAACCAGATTAGGCCCTCGCATACGAACAACTATATTTTTCCTAAGTCTTTTAATCAACTCTTCAAACTGAGCCTGATTCTTGATATCCCTGGCTAAATTCAGTTTCTTGGTCAGCTTCACCAGGCTCCTCCAGCTTAGAATCTGCTCCTTCAAGGTGCGCATCCTCTGGGCTACAGATGTAGAGACAGCCAAGCCCTGAATCAACGGATTGATTATCTTCTCCTCCTCAACCAGTATTACCGTAGAGGACTCATATGTAGGAGGCATAAGAAAACCTATCACAATACTTAAGACCAAACCAATAAACACAGGCGTGATGAATAACCACTTCCTCCGGAAGAAAATCTTCAGATATTCAACCGGGCTACGATATTTTACAAATTCCTGACTCTCCATATCAATATCTCCTTTTATCTAGCCAGTGTCTGTGCCGCATTCTCACCGCTATTAAGTGAAGAGATGGGCGCAGTAACCGGGTTAATTACCCTTACCACCTTTGCCATTATAGTGGCCGGAACATATAATACATCCCCCGGATGCATCTGAATATTTTGCTTGAGATTCCCGCCATACAACAAGGCATATAAATCTACATTTCTAATCTTCGCCTTGCCATCCTCAGCAGGTGTTATCAGACGACATCGACGCATTGCTGCAGCTAGCGTAGGAAGGCCAGCAGCGACTACCGCCTCTCTTACCGGTATACTATCTGCTCTCATATAGTATTTACCCGGCCTGCCTACCTCGCCTACAACATAAATAACCTTACTTTTATATTCCAGGATAGTTACATTTACCTCCGGATTAATAACGAAACGGGAGATAATATTCTTTATCTTAGCCTCAAGCTTCTTTTTTGTTAACCCGGATACGTCAATATCACCAATGAATTTATATTGAATCTTTCCTTCCAGATTTATAGGGTAAACTCCACTAAATTCAGGATGGCGCATAACGGTTATTTCAACCACATCATCCGGGCCTAAGGTGTATCGGACGGGATCAACATATTTACCCTCACTCAGCGGCTCAGCTAAATCCAGCTTTGGTTGGCTATTTTGCTGAGTAGCATCCGGGAGGTTTATCTCGGTTAATTCTGTATTGGATTGAGAACCAGCGTCCTCTGCCCAGCATATACCCGTAAACACCAAAATGCTTACCGCTACTAAATATAGAAAATTATATCCTCTTTTCATATTCTTCCTCCTCATAATATATAATGGTTTCCTTAAAGCTCTTCAATCTCTTAAGGTCATTCTTATCGTATACTCTCCACCCCCGCCAATCTCGCTTGGGACGGTTGACCTTGCCTGCCCTCTCCCAGCGGATTATCGTCTTTGGGGTAACACCGATAATCTCAGCTACCTCTGTTATGGTCATTCTTCCGTCATTCAATTTTAACCTCCATTTTTTAATGCGCTGAATGAAAAGCGCTTCTCCCGAGAATCGGGAAAACCTAATACCTTTAATACCTTAAACCTGTACAAATCTGTCCTAGTATGTCTAGGTCTGTCCGATTAAATCTCAGTATAACTATGAAAAGCACAATCCATGCCAATCTTCTAAAAATTGAAAAAATTATTTTGTCATAAATATAACTTATTTATTTACAAAGAGAAAGGACAAAATATTTTTTTGTTGTGATTGGTTAATTGTGATAGGGCTTAAGCTTGATGTTTACAATACGAATCATCAAGTTGCTGATAATAAGTGGATTACTATAGGAATGTCTTGTATATAACTTATTATATAACAATAAGTTACAATAATATGTATATTTTTGTAAACAAAGTTGCCTAAATTATCATTTTAAACAATCACTTCTCCACAGGCAGGTAAACTGGTCACAATAAACCGTGGCTGTGCCAAAACAATCAAAATTGCCCTCTTTACGTTGAATCTCTTTAATTAAATCTCTCTTTTTATATTTCCAGGTATTATTGATACCCATTTTACGCGCTTTTTTCTGTATGTCAGTCAGTTTCATTAAAGTCCTCCTCTGCTTCTAATCGCTTCTTAAAAATCAAACTATACCTTATAGATAACATCCTTATGTCTTACTCGCGAATCAACCAATAAACCTATCTCTTGCCCCCGCTTAGCCTTAGTAATCGGCTGACGGTCAATCTGAATCGAGTTTACCACCTGGGTAAAATTGGTAGTATGTCCTTTAATCCTTACCGTATCTCCAATAGTCAAAGGGGCTTTCAATTTCACTACTGCTGCTTTTACCCTGGGAAAGTAATGTGTAATCAGCCCAATGATGTTCTCCTTGGTTCTCTTAACAACTGTCTTCTTTACCCTTCTCTTAACCAGTCTCTTTTGGAGAGGCCTCTTCTTTTTTTGCGGGACTCGTTTCTTAGCTCTGGTTATTCGCTTCTTAGACGAGGTTCGCTTCCTTACTGACTTTCTCGATTTCCTCTTCGTCTTCTTTCTGGCCATATCTATTCCTCCTTTACCTCAAATAAAGAATCCATGGAACCAAAGGGATTCATCTGATAATTTGGATTCACAGGGTCCTTAATCCATTTTCCGTCTACCACAAAGCGATATTTATAGCATCCTGGCTTAAGCTGCAATCTCTTAAACCATATACCGTCTTCTTTCGGTTCCATACGAGCCCAATCATTAATCTGCCATTTATTAAAGTCTCCTGCCAGGAACACCTCTTTTGCCTGAGGGGCAGTTAGTGTCAGAATAACCTCTTTCTGTTTTTGTTGTTTTTGTTCTTGTGAAGCAGTAATGGCAGACATAGGGAATAATTCCTCTTGCGATATAATCTCGCGGCTCAAGCTGAAATAATCCTTCGCTCCGCGGGAATACTTATTATAATTAATGATGTGGCTGCCTTTGTTCTGCGCCTCTTTAAGTTTAACGTTCACGTGGATAATGGTATTAAATAGGTTATGAGAGAACCCTTCTCTTATCTTCTTGAGCATATCAAAAGAGTGGGCAAGGCGAGAATCAAAGCTGGTTATCAAGATCTTGTATTCTACCCTATGATTCAATCTCTCCCTGATAAGATTAACAATATCGATTAGTTGATTGATGCCCTCCAGAGAAAAACGACTTGCCTCAGTGGGTATTATAAGCTCTGAACTGGCCCTTATGGCATTTATGGTCAAAATACCCAGGTTGGGCGGACAATCAATAAGTATATAATCATATTCAAGGGGCGCCTCATTCAGCGCGTCCAGCAAACAGGACTCCCGACCAATCTCGCCGGAAAGCTCCTGCTCCAGAGTGCTCAACACTATACCCGAGGGAACAATATGAAGCCTCTCAGAGATAGGAATAATGGCCTCGGATAACGCTATCTTTCTATCTGTCAATCGGGACAATACATTATATATGCATAACTCAGAAGAAACGTTAAGCCCTAATGTAGCATGCGCCTGGGGATCCATATCAATCAACAAAACCCTACGACCATTAACAGCCAGCGATGCCGCCAGGTTTATTGCAGTTGTGGTCTTGCCGCACCCACCCTTCTGATTAGCTATGGCTATTATACGCATTTTATACCTCCCCCCGAATATCATTTTAAAAGGCGGATATTATCAATATACAATGCCGCCCTTTTCCTATATGTTTTCCAATCCTCAGCCCCAAATGTAAGCAGGCATATCTTAGCCCTATCGTTAACTCCCTGAAAATCTGTCAATTTAATTTCGTAGTCCTTCCATTTATAAGCGGGTATGTCATCTATATAGAATCTTGACTTTCTGCCCAGTGTATCTATCAACTCTACCCTCATAAGCAGCTTATCCTGATAGTTGCTCTTTCTTA
Source organism: Candidatus Omnitrophota bacterium (assembly GCA_029932935.1). Classification (GTDB taxonomy): domain Bacteria; phylum Omnitrophota; class Gorgyraeia; order Gygaellales; family JAHJCI01; genus JAOZPD01. The sequence continues at coordinate 7,849 of JAOZPD010000039.1, forward strand.
CTGAAAAGCCTAAAAACCTATAATTAAGGAAATTTATGCCGTTCAGATTAAGAGTGATAACCTTCCCGCTTAAGGAATCGAGGTCTTCGCTACGAAAATTTATTTTGCTTATTCTTGACCCAATGACTATCTCGTCTTTTACCTGGGGACTCTGCGAAGCCCTTCTCTGCCAAAGGATGATAGTAATTGAAATCAACAAGAAGCAGATACAGGCAATCGAAAGAGGCCTAAGAAGAATCCTAAGCCTTTCTCTGCCTTTATTAATTCTGGACTCTCTCTCTTTATCTGATGAGGCATTAAGATAAACCTTAGCGAGATGATTATATATATCTTCCTTCTTGGGCATGATTTTTATATAACATAAAACTTCTTCTCTGTCAATAGATTAGAGGTTTAAGAAAATTTGTCAGATTGGCTTATTGAGATAGTCGGGATTATCCTTGCCGATTAAGCGATAGAAATTCATCATATGCATCCGGAATAATTTATCAAATGTCCTATCCTCGGTATCGCCGTACCACCAGAACCAATCGCTGCCCTCTGCTATAAATATCTGCCTCCAGGCCTGATTGTTCTCTCGGATAGAACTATCGCTTTGCCGGCGCATTAATTCCCCACGCGCCTGAAGAAGATACTCCCAGGCCTTATTCTTAGGTGCCGAACCAATCCATTTATTAAAATCTCCATTAACCCAGGAACCAGGCTTAAGATAAGATAGATTATTTTTAGGAGGGAATCTGGATAGATAATCAGAGACTGTAACGGTTCTTAGAAACTCTGCTGAGGAAAGCCTCTGATAAAGCAGGCTTAAAAAATCCCAACCATCATTCTTGTAATACTCCCAGGCATTCTCACCATCCATAGCTATCACCACCAGTGGATTCTTATTCTTAAAATGCTGCTCTATGTTCTTAAGATGGCCCACGAAATCATTAACCGCATCCTCGGTTTTCCAATCATGATAAACAAAGCTTATTAAATCCGAAAGATAACGGTCACGGAAGACAATATTAACAACCCCCTCTTCTCTCTTTAATTGATAAGGCCTGTAAAGATAAGGGGTAAGCCTCCTTTTCTTCCTTAGCGACCTGAACAGCATTGCCTCGTCAGTAATTATCCACTTCATCCCTGAACGAATAATCAAAGGCAATATATGCTCTGAAACGGCCTCCTCTGACGGCCACATTCCATCTGGTTTCCTGCCGAATTTCTCTTCGTAGAGTCTAATTGCATCCTGAATCTGGATCTCCGCATCCTGAGGAAAATTAAAAGCACTCTCGGGCAATTCTGTATTAGGATTTGCCTCTTTAGCAATTTTTGTATTAAATAATAACGGGAGAATGGGATGGTAATATGGGCTGGTAATAATCTCAATCTGTCCTGAGTCCTGGAATTCTCTATAAGAGGCAATTATTCTCCTTAAGACCTCCGATTGTTTATCCAGGCAAATCCTCTTATCCCCCTCACTAAAAAACCTTCCCTTTTCTACTAACCCCCTGAGTTCATTTATATTTTTCCTGAAGTACGGATCAAACCAGGCTAGATTGAACCATACCTGTAAATCGCGCAAATCCTGCACGCTGAATTCTCCGCCAGATTCTCTCTTCAGATAAAGTTGATAATAACGCGGATGAACAGCAATACCGTATTTAATATAAAGGCTAAAAAAATTATCCAGGATAAATCGCTTTTCTTCCTCATTCAATTCCTCAGCAGATTTATAAGACAGGGAGAGATATTTATCATTAACCTTGCCCTGAGCGTAATCATCTATCTGTTCAATCAGACACGGCACCACATTAAAGGTAAGCCGTATCCGGGGGTATTCCTCCAGAATAAGAAGCATATCCAAATAGTCCTTAATTCCGTGAAGACGGACCCAAGGCACATCTATCTGGTTGGTAAGTAGATTCTTATAATACGGCTGATGCATATGGTATATTAAGGCGAGATAAAGCATTACTACTACCTCCGGAAGATTAAGTGGCGAATAAATAAAAACCCCCGAGGGATTTTATTTTCCCCCGGGGGTTTTCTTACGCACATAGACGATATGCCGTTAGAAGGTTACCTTCATTGAACCAATAAGCTGATAGGCGCTACGGTCGTTATCTTCATGAAAGGCATCGCCGGGCATAAATACACCAGCGTTTAACCCTAACTGCACATCTTCTGTGTAGTCATAGATAATATTCAGGTCTATCTCGTCTCCCAGGTCATCTTTATCCTTCATCCTGTACTGCGGAAGACTCGAAGAACCACTCAGATATTGCAAGCTATTGTTGACGTATTTCTTATCAAGCAGCAGATGAGACCAGCATAGAGAAGCAGTCACATCCTCCCTTGGTTTGAAGCTGCCTTTAAGGTTAATCATATGGCAGTTAGAGGCAGCGAGAATAGCATTGTAGATAGTCCCGCCAGCCTGATCTTCAAACATGGGATCCCAACCTCTATACCTGCGGCCATAGTCACCATCTTTCTCTCCAGAAAGATAGGTATACCATAAACCTACAGTAGGAGTATACTGCACATCGGCAAATATGTAATCGGCTCCTAACTGCACTGCCCAGGCATCACGGTCCACTCTACCATCGCCAGATCTTTCACTGTCGTTAGGATAGAGGGCTACCTGATACATATAATCACCAAACTGATGAGCCACTTCAGCATTCAGGGTAAGATTCTGAATAGGCTCACTCTGAGCGCGAAGTCCTACGGTGTGTACCTCATTTGCCTTCTTTACCTTTGTACCTGTTCCGTTCTCGCGAAGCTTCTTCACGAAATAATATGCTTCAGCGATTGTATTTTTGTTATCACCGAAATCATAACGAGCATTTACTCCGTGAAGAGTGGTATCATCGCTGACGGTAGGATCATTCTCATCTATCATGGCATAGATTACATCAAAAACCCAAGGACTGTAATCCAGGGTTGCCCTGATTGCATCAAATGCCTTGCGTGCGCTAAGATCGCGAGCCCAGATATCCACGCTGGTTTGCGGCTTGCCACCTAAATAGGTGAGATTCGTGTCTGGGTCACCAACTATCAAGGCATTGCCAAAGCGTAAATTCTGACGACCTACAATCAAGGTCAATGGGGAATAAAGGAATTCCCTCAGGGTAATATAAGCTAAATCAACATTGACCTGACTGCCATCTGCAAAAACACTTGAACTTCCGGACTGGGTCTCTTCTTCGCCCCACATCCTCTCATTTAATAATCTGACAGTCGCTGCGACATTATCGGTTAAATCTGCATCTATTCTTACGCGCATCGTGGACAAGAAATAATCATCTCTTGCCCTAGGATTATGGACACCACCACAAGGCCATTCATAATCTTTAAATGTGAAGGCCTCGCGGGATACTGCACGTAAGAGTATGTCGCCGCTAACCTTGATATTCTGTACTTCAGCATAGGCATAAGCAGTAACGCCTATTAATATAGCTAAAGCCAGAACCAATGTTAAGCGTCTACTCATTATATCCCTCCTTAAAAATTAAAATTATATTACAAACTAGGTTAATAATTACCTTCCTCCTAGCGATTTTCTTTTCTTGTATATAAATATCACCAGACTTTTTGAATAACTTCAGGCTATTCCAGACCTCCCTCCTTTCTTGCCTAAGATTGAAGTTATCTCTGGTGGTATTTCCCTGAAATTACATTATTTAGATTATTAACACATATCTCCCTGTTTGTCAAGTAAAATTTTTCTATTTATTGTAAATGAGCCAGGACATCGTTACCAGGGGTTTAAGATTATTAAGAAAGCTTT
>JAOZPD010000040.1 GCA_029932935.1 Candidatus Omnitrophota bacterium
TCCATCATCTTAAAACCACAATTATTCATCACCTCCTCTATCTTCCTAACCGCCTCTCCGCTCCAACCGTAAGAACCGAATGCTAATCCAACTCTATTCTTGGGCGCAAGGCCATTCATATATGTCAAGAAGGAGGATACTGTAGGAAGTAGGTTATTATTTAGAGTAGAGGAGCCTACGCATATATATTTCGCAGTTAAAATCTGCGTCATGATATCTGAAATATGGTTAACCTTAAGACCCATAAGACAGGAAGGAATCCCATTACACTCAAACACATTGCAAATTACCTTCGCGATTATCTCTGTAGAACCCCACATTGAATCATATATAACAATAGCCTTCTCATCAGTAGCATTATTCGCCCACTTTTTATACAGACCAATAATTGTATCTAAATAGCTATGCCAGATAATGCCATGGCTAGGAGCTATCATCTCAATTTTTAATTTGGAAATATAGTCTAAGACATTATTAACCTGTCCACTGAATGGCAATACGATGTTAGCGTAATACTTGGCGGCCTCTTCGCATACTATATCTCTTGCAAATTGATTATCAAAGCGTTCAGAAGAAGCAATATGCTGCCCAAAGGCATCGTTAGGAAGCAACAATTTTTCTTCACCAATATAAGTAGCCATAGAATCAGGCCAATGCACCATCGGCATAAGTACGAACTGCAATGTCCTCTTGCCTATGCGCAAAGAATCCCCTGTATTTACCACTTTTAAATTCCAATCTGAATTATAATGCTTCTTAAGATTCTTCTCTCCATTAGGCGAGGCTATAATATTTATATCTCTATATGTCTCCTTAAAGATAGGTAAGCTACCTGAATGATCCATTTCAGCATGATTAGATACAATATAATTAATCTTAGAAGGGTCTATTACGCTTTTTATTCTTCCGAGCATCTCTTCATAAAAATTGGCTTTGACTGTATCTATAAGTGTAATTTTCTCATCAATAATAAGATAGGAGTTATAAGTGGTGCCTCTATGTGTAAGGTAGCCATGAAAATTTCTTACTCCCCAATCGATAGCACCCACCCAATAAATTCCCTCTTTTATCTTAATTGCCCTCATATAAATTACTGAATCCTTTCAAACAAATCTTTACCAACCCCACAAACCGGACAGAGCCAATCTGCCGGTAGACTGTCAAATGGAGTACCTGCTGGGATGCCAGCCTCCACATCACCCTTATCGGGATCATAAATATATCCACAAACAGTACATTTGTATTTAGGCATTTACTCAACTCCTCCTTCCGATATCTATTTCTTTAATATATGTAGGGGCACTTACAGGGGATTTCCCATTTTTTATTTCCCGATAATAAGTATAAGTCATTGGTTCTATATCACTTATCAACTGCGTCTGTAGAACCTTACCAATAAAAACCGTATGCGTTCCTGTGTCTATATCTGCTGTCACCTCACACTCCAAATATCCCAAGCAATTCTGAATAATTATGGGTGCTCCTGTTATTCCTATCTTATACTCAATGCCATCAAGCTTATCCAGCTCTCTACCAGATCTAAAACCAAAACGTCCAATAAATTGCATCGGTGTATCCTGCGCTAAGACAGAGATAACAAAAACCATACTTTCCCGGATAAGCTGATGGGTCAAATTATTCTTGTTAATACATACACTAAATTGCGGTGGTTGTGCAGTCACCTGAAACACAGTGTTAGCAATCTGGGCATTCAATTTATCTGCCCTCTTAGAACTTACTATATACATCCCATGAACAATCTTATAAAATATTTTCTTATCCATCGCTATCTACAAACATTCCATTGGGTTATTTTCTCTTTGATATTATCATCTTTTCCCTATATTTACAAACCTTTTCTTGTTATTAAAAATATAATTCTTCTTATCCAAAATAAATATTTATGGTCGATTAGAATTAACTCAATATCGCCTTAAGGTCTTCTTGTGGTGTAGTTATTAATTTCAAATTAAAATAATCTTGAAGTCTTCTAAATACACTGGCACTCACAAAAGCGGGGGGTGTAGGACCAAGACGAATACCCTTTATCCCTAGATAAAACAGGCTAAGAAGAATTGCTACCGCCTTTTGCTCAAACCATGACAGGATAATAGATAGTGGTAATTCATTTACGCTACAATTAAATGCCTTTGCTAAGGCAAGTGCGACCTGAATAGCTGAATAAGCATTATTACACTGGCCTAGATCTAGCAATCTAGGGATACCATCTATTTCTCCAAAATCCAATTTGTTAAAACGATATTTCCCGCATGCCAATGTCATAATCAAGCAATTCTTGGGAACCATACGAGCTAAATCCGTATAATAATTGCGTCCCGGTTTTGCACCATCGCATCCACCAATTAGAAAAAAATGTCTTATCTCCCCCGCTTTCACTGCATTAACAATCTTCTCGGCTAATTGCAAGATTGCCGTATGATGAAAACCTGTAACTATCTTTCTTCCTGGAATATCTGAAAGTACAGGTAAAGACTTGGCTTTCTTTATCAGTTGACTGAAATCCCTCTTTTTAATATGTGTGGCCCCTGGAATACCTGTAATACTGGTCGTAAATAATCTCTCCAAATATGTGTTATGAGGTGGAATCAGAACACAATTCGTGGTGGCTAATATAGCCCCGGGGAAATCATTAAATTCCTTTCTCTGCTCCTGCCATGCCCCTCCATAATTACCAACCAGGTGCTTAAATTTCCTTAACTCTGGATAAGCATGAGCCGGCAGCATCTCACAATGAGTATAAATATTAACCCCAGATCCCTCCGTCTGCTCTAATAATTCATAAAGGTCCAATAAGTCATGACCTGTCACAAGAATACCATATCCTTGCTTTGTACCAGTATCAACCTCAGTGGGAACAGGAATACCAAATCTTTCAGTATGAGCCCTGTCCAACACCTCCATAATCTTAAGGTTTATCTTGCCACATCTCAATACTATATCAAAATAGCTATCCAAATCAAAATTTACATTTGTTATTGTAGTAAACAAGGCCTCATGCATAAATGCATCCACTTCCTCGTCCTTTACGCCTAACTCTCTGGCATGATATGCGTAAGCAGCTATGCCCTTTAAACCGAAAAGTAGAATATCTTGAAGGCTCTGAATATTCTCGTTTTTACCACATACGCCTATTTTTGTACAGCCGGTTCCCCCTGCTGTCTGTTCACATTGATAACAAAACATATCACTTACCTCCTTTCAATAGACGCCATCTCTGTTCGCCTACGCATTCCCTGGCCCTACTACACCAATCAACGCATGATGGCATCCTTGTTCTACATACTAAGGTTTTACATTGCGGACATCTAACTCCTATTTCATCAGAAAAGATCTCAACCTCATAACCACAATCTGCACATCTAAGTAATTCCACTTTAATATCTCTTCTATCCTGGCCAGGACATTTATAAATCATTCTATCTTTTCTCCTCTTATAGTTATAATAATCTCTCTAAATGGTATATTTTTACCAGAGGATAAAATCGCCGATTTGATAATATCCACTAAATTAGAACAACAGGGCACCTGCATATGCGAACAGGTTATAGACCTTATACGATTATCTTTTAATATTTGCGTAAGCTTTTCTTGATAATAGTCAACATCATCTAATTTGGGACAACCTATCAATAGAATCCTGCCTGTCAATAAATCGCTGTGGAAATCAGCATAAGTAAAAGGAACGCAGTCCGCAGATATCAACAAGTCGGCATCTTTCAGATATATAGCAGATACAGGAATTAGTTTAATTTGAATTGGCCAGTGCTGAAGCTGAGAAACTGTACCAGAGACCAACTTATTCTCTGCAGGAGATTGTTTTTTATCTCTAAAATCTATGACCCTTGAACCGGGGCAAACCGAAGAAACGCATGTACCCGCCTGCGAGACCTCAATCCGCTGTCTTCTTAAAGAATTTACTGCCTGTTCCAAATACTGACTTTGGCTATATTCTTTAAGATGTTTTGGATGTGGCTTGATGATATTTTCCATCACCCTCTTCTCATCATATTCCTGAGCGTCTTTTTCTTCTATAACAATTGCCGCTCGTGGACAATGACCGATACAGGCGCCTAATCCATCACAGAATACCTCATTCACAAGCCTGGCTTTACCATCTATTATCTGTAGAGCCCCCTCTGGACAGTTCGGAATACACAAACCACAACCATCACATTTTGCCTCGTCAATCTTAATTATTTTTCTCTTAACCATTGCATCATTCTCTTTTTAGTAGCATTTCCAATGTTATATCTTTCAATTTAGACCTCACATATCTCTGAATACTATCTATCTTTTCTTTAAGCTTGCAGGTCTTAATATTTGGGCAAACCCTCTTTCTAAAAATACATTCATTAATCCTCAATGGTCCTTGGAATATCTCTATCAAATCAAGTAAAAATATTCTATGGGGATAAACTGTTAACCTAAACCCGCCACCCATTCCCTTATAGGACTTTAACAATTTCTCTTTGTTTAATCTCTGGAGTATCTTTCTTAAGAATGGCCGGGGGATCCTCAGATGGCTCACTAACTCAGAAGTACTGATTATCCTTTTTTGCTCCTGAGCAAGAAAAATGAGTGCCCTAACCGCATAATCTGTATCTCTGGTAATTAATTTCACTGTCTTTCTCCTTAAAGCTTCACATAAATGATACTATATTAGTATCATTTGTCAAGAAAAAAATTAAATATTTTTTGTCTTGATCTTGATATTGCCCATATATTTTGCTGTGGATAACGTTAATGGTGAGTAAGATAAAGCTATTTATTTGCCTCCTCTGCATAAGTATAATTTATAATCTTATTTTTGCTTAAGTCTAGATTGGGCACAATTATCACTGCATTATCTTCTGAAAGGAATCGGGTTCTTCTTATCCCGATTTCTAATACCTTTACCACTTCGCCAGAAGGTAGCTTTATTCTATCCCCTTCCCTAAAGGGTCTATCAGCCATAATTAGAAATCCTGAAATAATATTAGCTATGGGATCCTGAACCGCCAGAGCAATAGCTAAAGAGCTGACCCCCAAAACAGCAACCAGGGCGGTTATGTTTATTCCATAAATAGGTAGAATTACAAGAATAACAATTATCCAAACGATCACCTTAACGGCCCTGCGCAACAAAGGAATTAACTCATCATCTAAATGAGTAGCTGTCTTAGCAGAGATATTCTCTCTATACCAATCTATAATAGCTCCTGCAATCTTATGAACTGCGAAACCTACATAGATAATAAAAAGAGAGGCGATATATTTACTAAGCTCCTCCTGTAATTGGGCAGAGATCAGAGATGCTATTCTAGTCTTATAGAATACATAGCATCCGACTAATAGCAATAATACAATTAAATGAATAAGAGATTTCTTTACTATCTGCCATTTTATTCTTTTAAATAATTCGTTCATTATTCTCTTTGATTTCCTTATACAATCTTAATTTGCATCTGCATTACGATATCGACTTTATATAATAAAAACAAGCTATTCAGTTTTTCAAGGTTAGCTTTTTATACTCTTCTGTATATTTTATAATTTTATTCATCATATCTATTACCTTATGAGGGTGTTCGCCTATTGCTGTCTCAGCGGAGAGGAGAACGTAATCTGTGCCATCAAATATTGCATTTGCCACATCTGTAACCTCTGCCCGGGTAGGGATTATCTCGGTAGTCATGCTATCGAGCATCTGGGTAGCCACTACTACAGGCTTACCGGCCCTACGACATTTCCTAATGAGTTCTTTCTGTATAATAGGTATCTCATAAATCGGTACGCAAACACCCAGGTCTCCACGGGCAATAATAATTCCATCTGCCTGATTTATAATGGCATCTAAATTATTTAATGCCTCTCTGTTTTCAATCTTGGCAAAAATCTTACATGACGGATGTGTAAGTTTTACAATATCCTTAATGGCAATTATATCACTGGCGTTTCTTACAAATGATTGAGCTATATAATCTAATTTGTTCTCTATGGCGAATTTTATGTCCTGTTTATCTTTAATAGTCATTGTATCAAAGTCCAGATGTATGCCCGGGATATTTACCCCCTTCTTTTCTCTTAGCAGACCACCTACAACGACTTCACTCTTGATATGTTTTCTGCCTATATCTTTTACTCTCAAGATTATCCTTCCGTCATCAATATAAATTAGACTACCTTTGGTGAAATTCTTAAGCGAACCTTTATAATCAAAATGTACCCTTTGCTTCTCTATCTCTATATCCTCTTGTACTAAATACAAAATCTGTCTTTTCTTAAGAAGTAGCGGAGATCTTAATCTGCCAATGCGTATTCGGAAACCCTCTAAATCTTGCATTATTTTTATCGCTCTCCTCAATTTACGATTGAGTTTCCTTACCAGGGCAACTCTCCTTAGATGCTCGTTTTGGCTACCATGAGAAAAATTAAGCCTTACCACATCCATGCCAGCAACAATCATCTTCCTCAAGACTGATTCATTATCTGAGGCAGGCCCAAGCGTGGCAATTATTTTTGTTTTTACCATAGTTTTATTCCAGAATATTCAAATTTTTAATAAGTAACATCTAGTAGATTCTAATCGCATTTAATAGACAAGAGATGATAAGAAGACTAAAAAACAGGGGTTGAAATTGCTAACTGAGTTTTAGGAAGAACAGATTTAAAGAACTATAACCAGCTTATTGGCTATATACTTGGGAAGGATATATTTCGGAGAGGCTGGGATTTGAACCCAGGGGACAGGCATTAACCCGTCCAACTCCTTAGCAGGGAGCTGCTTTCAACCACTCAGCCACCTCTCCTTCTCTTCTCTCGCTTCTTTTTAAAGAAATTCTGAAGTATATCTCTGCACTGTTGTTCCAATACACCCTTCTTGATTTTAACCCTGTGGTTCAATTTTGTATTATTAACAATATTTATAATTGAACCACAGGCGCCTGCCTTGGGGTCATCTGCGCCATAAATCAAGCTGCCTATCCTGGCCAATACAGAAGCACCTGCACACATAGAACAGGGCTCAATTGTAACATAAATTGATGCCCCATTCAACCATTTACTACCTGTATAATTTGTAGCTTGGGTTATGGCAATCATCTCTGCATGTGCAGTGGGGTCCTTTAATAATTCTACCTGATTATGCCCTCTGGCAATAATCTTTCTGTCTTTAACAATTACACAACCAACTGGCACCTCGTTCTGTTCTGCAGCCTTCTTTGCTTCTTTAATAGCTTCGGACATATATATTTCGTCAATCTTCATCATAATTATCTTGCGCCCAGCAGGAGTCGAACCTGCAACACCTGGTTCCGTAGACCAGTGCTCTATCCAATTGAGCTATGGGCGCTTTTGGATATCAACAGATTTATTCACCTACTATCGCAATAGCTAATTCCCATTTTGTAGCGGCTGGTTGAAAATCAACAAATACTATCTGCATCCATGGCTCAAGGCATATCCTGCCGTCTATTATAGGAAACGTCTTACTCGGTCCCACTAAGGAAGACCTCATGTGAGAATGCCCATTTCCATCATGCCAGCGTTTATGATGTTCATACTCAATTCCTTCCGGAACAAGTTTATCGAGTAAATCCTCAAAGTCCCTCACACATCCCGGCTCAAACTCCATAGTAACTACAGCAGCAACCGAACGTTCAGAGTGTACGCATATAATACCATTCTTTATTCTACTCTCTCTAAGAACGCTCTCTACCTCATCAGTTATATCCTGACAGTAAAATCCTTCGGGTGATTTAATATATATTCTCCTGGTATATACCATAACTTACCCTCGCTAATGATCGATTACAGTAATATTCATTATCTAGGATTGTTTCCTTTCTGCTATCAGAGCTATTCTGAAATCAGAATAGCGATTTTTAAGCACTAATTTTGTCACAACGATCCCTACTGGAATAGAAATAATATATCCGGCAACTGTACAGACATTCTTAATTATCGCTGGATCTACCCTTGCTAACCCCATAAAGAAACCTAAAATAAAACCCGCCGCACCACCAGTCAAGAAACCGAATAACATCCCTCTCCATAATAAACTCCACCATACCTTAACTGCACGACCCCATGTAACTTGAACAAACTCAGCCTCTGTCATTTATTTACCTCCTTTAATTACTCCTATTTATATCAGAAATCAAATCTAAAAGCAATTAAATTGAATCGCACCTTACGTATCTCTCATTAATAAAATAATTCTATTAACGGCTTCCCTTATCTGCTGGCGGGTCGCTGGTGGATGAGCCTCAATAACCTTAATTAAACCACCATGCAGATAGGTAGCTATTTTAGAAAAATCAAAATCACCACTAAATGGAGCCATATGATCATCTATACCCTTAAGATCGTGCAGATGGATACCAAGCATACAATCAGCAAATTTCATTAAATAATCACGGTGACTTGTTATGCCAAGCTTCTCATTAACCTCAGCGTGACCAACGTCATGCCAGTAAAATAAACCTCTATTCTTGAAGACACTTAAAAGATATTCTGCCTCTTTTATATCTGGTATCTCATGTGGGTAATACCTCGTCTCCAATCCTATATTAACACCAGCTGAGCATGCATAAGGTAATATCTCCTGCAAACTCTCTACCACGAAATCTAGATATCGTCTGCTTTCAAGCTGTCTAATCTTCAAGAGTTTGTCTTTGGCTTTTAGATACTGCCTAGAATTGAGTTTCCCCTCATTATATAGATTAAGAAGTGCTCTTACATAATCTCTTTTTATCTCCACTACTCCGGCATGGATAACCACAACTCGAGCAGAAACCAAGCAAGCTGTATCAATAGACCTCTTTGTATAATCAACTGCTTTTCTGCGCTCCTGCTTATCAGGTGAGGAAAGACGATAATAATCGGTAGCGAACCTATTTATTCTACTCTCTGAGGGTAAGGGGCAAAAATTATGTACACTTACCACCCTAATATCCATATTGCTAACTAGGGAAGTAAGCTCCTGCAATCTCTGAGTGGAAAAATTATACCCTATTTCAATAGCGTTCAATCCGATTGATTTTATCTCAGATAACTTCTCTTTTATATCAGAACCATCTTGTAGGTTCCAGGCAGTGGAAATTGCAAGACAATCTACGTTCATTTAACACTGGCTCCCTTCCTGATTGGTTTATCAGGAACCAACACAGAAATTCCTTCTTCATCCTGTGCAGCTAAAAGCATACCTTCGGAAATCTCACCTCTTAAGATTACGGGCTGCAGATTGTCAACAATCACGATCTGTTTGCCGATTAATTCCTCCTTTTTATAGAAATTCTTAATACCGGCTACTATTTGTTTTTGCCTCTGACCGGTATCAATCTTAAGAATTAATAATTTATCAGCGCTAGGATGTTCGTTTACCTCCAATACATTCGCTATACGAATATCTATTTTTTTAAAGTCCTCTAAACTAATCATCATATCTCCTCCATATTAAGAAACACTTGGCAATAAAACATCACGTGGCTCAAGTAGCTCCAATTCTGTAACCTGCCACCTTGCCTTCTCTTTTTGAAAAACAATCAAGAATTTCACTGTATCTGTCTCAAAAAAATCGATATTATCTCCTGTTGTATTCCTCGCTACTCCCGTAGCCTCTACCTGTGCTCTTGCCATATCTGTATCTAAAGAAATGCTTAATTTGTGTATTACAATCGTTATATCATCGTAAGCATCGAATGCATTCTTGAGCAGTAAGAGTAGACTTCTACGGTCGTTGCCATATTTATCAGTATAATTAGAAGAGATAAAAGAGATACATTTAATCAGGTTCTCCTGCTCTGTGGCTGATTTAGCACTATAGATAAGTCGTTTTATTCTCCCTTCTTCTCCTTCAAAAATATATCTTATTTTAGAGAATACTACCAAGCTAATAAGGATAACAATAAAAATAATAATATAATTCGCTCTCTTCACCTTTCTACGCTTCCCATAATCTATATAGGGACATCCTCTCTGCCATTCGAGAGAGTGTCCCCAAGCCATTAATAAATCTTACACTGAGGGGACAGCCTCATATTCAGCTCAAAGGATGTCCCTAGGGAGGGAATCCTATATGTCTTACAATAACTCTACCGACGAATTTTTGGCCCTGCCTGAACAGAAAACCCCTCTTGGGAGCAATTAGACTCAAGGTATATTTTGCCTTTACCGCCTCCCCTTGAATCCTGCCATTATCCGCATTCAATCCCGAGGGAACATCAACAGATACAACTGTTATTCTTGAGGAATTTATACGCTGAATCGCTAACTTAAAAATACCTCCAACCTCCCCTCTCAACCCGATACCAAAAATAGCATCAATTAATAAACCATACCTGGCTAAATTAACTTTCTGTAAATCCCTCTCTGTTTTAATCCGCCAGATTTTTTTGGTTAGTTTACTTAGTACTGCAAGATTTTTAGCGGCTGCAAAGGATAAGGAACGTCGAGGAGCAAGAAGATATGTGTGAACATCTATACCCTCACAGAGAAGCTGACGGCTTACCACCAGGCCATCTCCGGCATTATTTCCCTTGCCGCAGAATACAGCTACTTTCTTATTTGTCTTACGCCGCAGGAGCAATAAAACAAAATCTGTAATCCTTATACCAGCGTTTTCCATCATTATTAAAGTAGATAGTCCTAACTCCTGAATGGCTTTTAAATCTATCTGCTTTGCTCTATGAATAGTTATTGTCCTCATCTGTATATTACATATCTTGATCTATATCTTAATCTTTATAGATAATATCATAGACGACTTCTTATATATAACTCATACGCTGTGGATCTCTCCTAAGCGCAGCTAACTGTAGGAATATAGCGCTGGCACATGAGACATTTAAAGAATCTATATCATCCGAGATAGGAATCCTAACCGTTGAATCGGCAATGTTAATTAACTCTTTATCCAAACCACGGTCTTCATTTCCAAACACGAGACAGATATCTCCAGACATATCTATCTTATCAACAGGGACACTATAATCCCTTTCTGGCGTCGTGGCTATTATGCGTGTTCTGAATCTCTGCTTAAGCCATTTAAACGTATCCAGGAGAGAGAAAACGCGCACAACCAATATCTTGAATATACTGCCTACAGAAACCCGCACCACCCTGCGCAGATAAGGATTGCAGGAATCCCTGTCTACTATCACTGTATCTACGCCAAAGGCTACGGAATTACGAATAATAAGACCTACATTTTCTGTATCCCTGAGTCCATTTATCGCTAAAAGAAGATGGGGTGAAGACCAGTGTCTTGAGGCATCCTCCAATGATAATTCAGCAGGAACCCTTACCGCAGCCATAATACCCTGATGAAGACTAAAACCCACCACTCTCTCAATCTCCTTCTGGGTTATAAGATAAATAGGTAAATCATCGTTACCCTCACGGCTTAACTGCTCCTTAAAAACCTGCAGCCATTTATCGGTCATAAGGATAGAAACGATCTCGAAGTTACTCTCCAATAGCGCACGGATGACTCTTTGGCCCTCTGCAATAAAAACGCCATCCTTATTTAAATCTTTACCCTTCAGGGAACGATAGATGGAGATTCTGGAATCACCTATATCCTTTACGCACCTAATAATGGG
>JAOZPD010000131.1 GCA_029932935.1 Candidatus Omnitrophota bacterium
TGAATCATCCTTAACATAAATATGTATAAATTAATTAGGAAGAATCTCCGTAAAATAGTAAATAAAGCAACAATCTCACTCCACATGTTAATTAATAAAGTAGTAAATCTTGTCTCTCTGGCCCTCTCCATTATTTGCTTTACAGAGGAGGTTATTCTTCCTACGAGGCGGGGGAAGATAAAAATAATTAATACAATAATCCCAGCAATTCTAGCAATCATCTGGCGAAGGGCAGCTATTGACTGAGCGCCTACTAATTGTTGCTCACTTATACCTAACTCTGGTCTGCTCTGAATGCGAGGATTCACTATTTCAAGATGAGCGTTATTTACTGCTCTCGGTACATTGCCATCAATACGAATAGCTACCCTGGAGACAGAAGTAGGATCAAAATTACCAATAGCTGGCTCTTCTGGCTTAACTAAAACAAGCGTGGGCATGCCTATGATATCTTCGGTGACATAAACCCTTTCGCCTACATATTCGTTACCATTTACATCATATACAACTGCTAACACCCAACGCCCCTGAAGCTCACTGGGAGCATCTATTGCATAACCAAACTCTAAATCAAGCATATCACGTGGCGCAGGGAGATCTAAAGCCACCTCTGCGATATTACTACCAGGTAGAATACTGCTAGATGGTAAATCCACATTAAGTTCCATAACTGCTCCATCTTGATAAACTACAGATATATCTCCTTGGGCCCGCATCCAACCTTGGGTAGGTAAAGATTCAATATCAACTCCGAACTGAGTTATAAACTCTTCGCATCTATCCTGACGGTCACAAAATAGTTGTTCGATTCTAGATACAGCATTCTCAAAACGATATCGTGCATCAATTAGACGAGTTCTGCCCGTAGAAACCAAATCTATTAGGTGTTGTCTGTATCCTCCAAGATAGGAACCTATAATATTCCACACTCTCTCTACCCTTTCTGGCTCTCTCCCAGCATCATAAATATCACCATAATAGTCAACCCAACCTCCAATCTCACCGCCTAAGTCACGATACTCTGCTCCCTGCTGAATCTGCTCTGTCATCTGACCAACATCAAAATAACCAGGATACCATCCCTCCGCGTATTGACGAGCTTCAACCTCATAAACTATAGCGGTATTATAATGAGATTGATAATTGTTCATTTGATTCATGACTGGATTGATAATAATTGCGTACGTAGTTAAGAATATAAATAATATAGTAACCCAAAACCTGGTATTGAACAAAACTTTGAATTTATCTATTCTGCCCTTAAGTGTAGTTCTATTGCCTACAGGTGAACCAAATGTCTCAGAGCGGCCTCTAGTCCAATAATTCTCATGAGCCCACGGATTCAAGGCAGCCTTCAGAACCATAACTGCAGAAATAATAAGATGATTAAAATAGTCTAACATAATAGGAACTCGTATTAAGAAATATAGCATATGATAACTCAGGCGAGACACCACAAATAAACTCTTACCCCGAGGGTCATTTCTGAAAACCAATCTCTGTGCCAATATCCCCCCTATCCATAAACCAACGAGTAATGCAGCGGTTATTAGAGGTAATACGACATATATAGAAACTTGCATAACTGCTGCAAGATGAGTAATGCCTACAGGAATATATAATTGTATCCACAGATATCCACCTATAGCAAAAAGCGCAAGTCCAATTACTCCCACTATCCAAGGTATATCAATCTGGCCCTTCAATTGTCTTTCTATTATGTTTGCATAACGCAATGATTCACGGAGGGCATTGCGGAATTTATAGAAATCCTCGGATTTAGTAATATCTAATCTTCCGCCCCTGCCACGTTTTGCTATGACATCCTTTAAACAGGCCTGGGCTTCTTCGTATTTTCCATCTCTAATCTCCTCAAACATACGTACCGCACCTCGAATCTCCTCATCAGAGAGGCGCGCAATCAATCGAGCTAAAACCCTCTCTCCTGCCAAAACCTGAGCCTGTAAATCACTTATACTTATCGCCCTAGAATCCCCTGTGCTACCAAATATTGCTCTAACATTATTTCTGAATCTTTGAATATCCCTTGTTTCATCATAATCCAATCCTTGATCTTCTGACGATAATCTATACCAAAGTTTCCCGATTTCCATATATGCTAAGATTCTCCTTACCATATCTGTCTGCTGCTTTATAAGGCCGAGAAGCTCCTCAGTATCGCGATAATCGGGTTCATCTCTCTGTTTCAGAATATATGACATTCCTGAAAAATGTCCTATCTTATTATTCGTAAACTGTACTCTCAGCGACTCAATAGTAGATTCCTCATCAGTAGCTCCATGTATTAACACTGTAATCCAACCCATTGTTGTTTGTAACACATTGGGGTTAAGAAATAACAATACACCAACAAGCGTAGTAGGAATCCAACCCTGCGTAATAGGGATAACGCTTCTAAGAACAAGTGTTAACTGCTCAATCATCAATCCTATCTGAGCAAAACCGAGAATCGACAATATAGCAGCAATACCTGTCCCCAGCATAGCAAATAGATACACGAAGGTTAATCCATAAAATGCTAATGTAAGCAAAGAGGCGGGTGTTGCTGCAGCAAGATATACGATAAGCTCAAACTTCAATAAACCCTGTGCCTTTACAGGATTAATATACCACTGCGCATTACGGATAAATCCAAATCTTACTCCTATCTCGAAATAAATCAATCCGATAATATATCCTAATGCCCCACCGAGGAGTAACCCTAATATGACTCCAATAATACCAAGAGGAAAAACAGTTGCTCTTGAGCCCAAACACAGCACCCAGCCTAAACCGGCACCTAAATGCTGTCCGATAAATAAGCCATAGGCTGCTGGGTGGACCAGAGTAGTCCCAAAGGTCTGCAGGATTATCCAGCGCATGCGCTGCAGCCACCAGCGTCTCCCTAATTTCGGAAGCGTATCCTCCAGAACCTGCATAAATTTGCCCGTGATGCGAGTATTGGGAATGCCATAAAGCGTTGTCCTACGCCCAAGCTCTGAGTCTTCAATTATG
>JAOZPD010000132.1 GCA_029932935.1 Candidatus Omnitrophota bacterium
TCGGTACGAGTTTAACAATAATTTTAGAGAGGTTATGGAGAAAAACGGCATGGTATTTTCTGGTGTGCATATTCAGAGAGATCTAGTTGAAATAATAGAGCTAAGAGGGCATCCTTGGTTTGTAGCCTGTCAATTCCATCCAGAGTTCAAATCAAAACCAGATAGAGCTCATCCGCTATTTCGCGAATTCATTAAAGCCTCAGTTAAGTAATCCTTACTGCCTACGCCCCATTTCTAGTTTAGAAACAGCTTTATGGTCAGTATCTACTTTTATGATAGGCATTCTAATCTAGAGATATGGTTTTCAAAATCTTTAGATTGATTGCAGATTGTAAAGATGACTCTATGGCTAGAGAATGACTTGCGGATTATTTTTGTTTAGGGTAAAATAAAAAACAGTCTTGATAAATGAATTAAGAAGGGAGGTGTATATAATATGGATTGGAGAATATTATTTACTACATTTGTAGCAGTATTTATTGCCGAGTTCGCAGATAAGACACAATTGGTAGGGATGGGTATGTCAGCGAAGACTGGAAGACCCTGGGTAGTTTGGTGCGCTTCCGTTCTTGCTTATTCCATCGTTACTGCTATGTCGGTGTTGGTCGGTGCTACTCTTGGTAAGCACATTAAACCAGAATTTATCAGGTATTGCGGGGCGTTGTTGTTCATTATGATAGGAGTTCTGATATTCTGGAGAAAGATTTGATGAAATTATAAAGAATTATGATTAAAGAGAATATAGAAAGGATAGCCTCACTGATACCCATTGGTGTTCAGATAGTCGCTGCTGGCAAGTCAAGAAGTATTGCCGAGTTAAAAGAAGCAATTGATGCAGGTATTGAAATCCTGGGAGAGAATTATGTCCGTGAGGCAGAGGAGAAATTTAAGGTTATAGGTAGATTGGTGCAATGGCATTTTATTGGTCATCTGCAGAGTAATAAGGTAAAGCGAGCAGTTGAGATCTTTGATATGATTGAGACCGTCGACTCTTTTAATATAGCTCAGCAAATCGATAGAGCTTGTCAACTGAAGAATAAAATAATGCCAGTTTTAATTGAGGTAAATAGTGCCCGAGAGAGGCAGAAGTTTGGTTTATTTCCTGAAGATGTGGAACCTCTGATTAGACAGATTGGGCAATTGAAGCATATTAAAGTATGTGGTTTAATGACTATGGGCCCATTTATGGAAGACCAGGAGCAGATGCGGATTTATTTTCGTCAGACGCGTCAACTTTTTGAGAGGATGAAATTATTATATCTACCCACAGTAGAGATGAGGTATTTATCGATGGGGATGTCTGATTCTTATCAAGTCGCTATTCAGGAGGGAGCAAATTTAGTAAGAATCGGAACAGCTATCTTTGGCAAAAGGAGAACTTGACAAATATAATTTTTGTGTTATACTGATAATGGAAATCATTTTCATTAAGGAGGAAGGATGCCAAGGGGTTTTGGGGTAGGTCCACATTGGTGGTGTAATCGTTTTCAAGATGCGGGCTTCCGAATAACTGTTCCTCGACAGGCAATATTAGATCTTTTAAATAGAACTCATGAACATCTCAGTGCCGAAGATATATACCTTGAGGTGCATAAGATATATCCAGCTATTGGATTGACTACTGTATATAGAACACTTGAGCTCTTAGTTAATATGGGACTGGTCTTTAAATTTGATTTTGGAGATGGTAGGGCACGCTATGAGTTAAGTCAGGGCCCGGGAACATTAAAACATCATCATCACTTAGTTTGTACCGGCTGTGGCAGGGTAATTGATTACACAGAGTTCATTGAACAGGAAAAGGAATTGGTACACCGGACAGAGAGGGAGCTTTCCCGCAAGTATAATTTTAAGATTGATAGTCATCAGATACAATTTCTTGGTTTATGTCATAATTGTCAGAAAGAGAATAAATAAAAGGAGGTGGTTAATATGCCAGGTGGAGATGGAACCGGTCCTGCAGGATTAGGACCAATGACTGGAAGAGCAGCTGGTTACTGCGCAGGCTATCCTGTGCCCGGCTACATGAATCCTATCCCCGGCAGGGGTTATTTTGGTCGAGGCTATTTCGGCTGGGGTAGGGGATTTTATGGCCGTGGCGGTGGTCGAGGTCGAAGAAATTGGTATTATGCCACCGGGCTTCCCGGTTGGGTAAGAACAGCACAGGGTCTTCCTGCCTGGGGAGGCTGGAGGTCATATCCTTATTATGGAGTTTCCTCTTATTATGGAGCGCCTTATGCAGCAGCGCCTTATGCATATCCCTATAATCCTTATAATCCTGCGGGTGCTGAGATTACTCCTCAGCAAGAAGCAGATATATTGAAGGACCAGGCCAGGGCTATGCAGGAGGAGATTAACTCCATAAATCAGCGCATCTCAGAATTAGAATCTATAACTAAAAAGAAGGAATCTGAATAATATTCCTTGAGTATATATTTAAATACGAATAGATTGGAAAAGAGAATAAATAGAACAGGTAGAGTTGGTTATCTGTTATTAGATTAGCTTAAAAAAAGGAGGTTATCCTTGCTGATAGCTATTTCTACAGATGGAGATTTTGTATCTGCACATTTTGGACGATGCCCTTCCTTTACAATTGTCGAGGTAGATAATGGTAGACTGATTGATAAACGAAGTATTGAAAATCCCGGTCATCATCCGGGATTTTTGCCTCAGTTCTTTCATCAGAAGGGAATAAATTGTATTGTCGCTGGAGGAATGGGGCGTAGAGCAGAGGAGTTATTTTCTCAGGCAGGGATTCAAACTATAGTAGGGGTGAGCGGTAGTGTGGATGAGGTAGTTAAGAGGATAGTTGATGGTACGCTTGAGGGTGGAGAGAGTTTATGTAGACCTGGTCTGGGTAAGGGTTATGGTGTAGAGAAAACCGAATGCGACCATTTTCAGGAGGAAGGACAATGAAAATTTGTATAACTTCCCAGGGAGACAGTTTGGAGTCAATTGTTGATTCACGATTTGGCCGCTGTCAATATTTTATTATCGTT
>JAOZPD010000041.1 GCA_029932935.1 Candidatus Omnitrophota bacterium
AGCAGAGAATCATAAGGAGGCCTTGCGTTTTAAGTCTGAGGTTAAGGGGCCAGTATTTAAAATGAGGAATGACCCTCGGATTACTCGTTTGGGGCGGTTATTGCGAAGGTATAGCCTGGATGAACTACCTCAGTTGATTAATGTTATAAAGGGAGATATGAGTTTAGTAGGTCCCCGTCCGTTGGAGCCGCATGAGGTAGCTAAATTTGATGTTTGGCAGATGAGGCGTCTGGATGTTAAGCCAGGGTTAACCTGCCTGTGGCAGGTAAGAGGCAGGAGTGATTTGAGTTTTTATAAATGGATGAAATGGGACTTATGGTACATTGATAATTGGTCGTTTGGTTTAGATATGTTAATATTATTCTGGACAATCCCCGCTGTTCTTAAGAGAAGGGGAGCGTATTGATAAATACTTAGAGCTTTACGTAGGATTACATTTTACGGGAGTGATTATCAAATGTTCGAAGTTGATAATTTGACGAGAAAAGGTAAGTTAAATAGAGATAAAATTATAACCTATTGCGACAAGACAATAGAGGCATGTATATATATTCTGATATTTTGTCTTCCTTTTTCAAAGGCAATAATAGAAATAAGTGCGACTCTGGCCTTCTTTGCCTGGATAACCAAAAGGTCTTTATCCGGATGCAATACTAGCTCTTCTAAGAGTAGTAGAATAATTTACATATTAAGCAAATTTAAACCCATACATACCGAGTTGAATATTCCTCTGTTTGCCTTTATTCTTACCAGTATGGTTTCTTTGATACACTCTAAGTATATTTTCAAGAGTTTTGAGGGGTTATTTTTTAGGTGGTTAGAGTATGTAATGCTGTATTTTGTGATAGTCGAGACGATTAATAATCGTAAGCGTTTATTAAATGTTTTGACTATAATGTTACTTTCTGCTGGGATTATCGGTATAGATGGGATAATACAATATTTTACTGGAGTTGATTTGATACGTAGGCATCCACTTGTACTTAATCGTGTGACTGCTTCTTTTGGATATTTTAATACATTCGCTATGTATCTGGTAGGCATCATTCCTATATATGTATGTCTAATTTTATTCGGTTTACGGAGCAATAAACTCAGATGGTTAATGACGTTGTTCACCTTTATATTAATGGTGTGTCTTGCCTTGACCTATTCTCGTGGGGGATGGCTGGCGCTTTTTCTTTCTCTGGTATTTATAGGCTTTTTGAGAGATAGAAGGATATTAATAGGTTTGATTATTTTTATTTGTGTATCCCCCTTTTTGTTGCCAGATTCTATAAAGGAACGCGTGGCTTATACGTGGAAGAAACAGGGTGATTCAGGTAGATTGGTTATCTGGAGGGGTGCCATAAGGATGATAGAGGATAGACCTTTTTTTGGACACGGTTTGAATACCTTTATGTCTAATTATCCAAAATATAGGACTGATAACAGCAAAGGGTCACATCTGTCTCATAACTGCTATCTTATGATTGCGGCTGAGACTGGTTTGATTGGTTTTGCCATGTTTATGTGGATAATATTTATTTTATTTAAAAGGTCGTTATTTGTTCTGGGAGGCTTGAGAGAGAATATAAAACATAAGCAATCAACTAGATTTATTATTGAAGAAGCCATTCTTCTAGGTTTACTCGCAGCAACAGTAGCGAATTTAAGTCATAGTTTCGTAGATAATAACTTACAGACAATGCAGACAGCCACGCTCTTCTGGTTTACCGTAGGATTAATCTTTGCTTTTCAGAGAGTAATTAAATTAAATGACATATCCAAAGAAAGTGCTTCATAAATAGATTAATATCGAAACGATTAAAGTAATTTGGTTGAGACAATTTTCAAAAATAACAATTTTTATTGGAGCGATTATAATTATATCGGCCTCCTTCGCAAGGCAATTAAGCGATTCGATTAAGTCGCTCATTGGAGAGACTGGTTTTATAATCTTGATGGGGCTAATCTTTGTAAGTACAGGATTAGCCTTTTTGAATTTTATAATAAAGCACAAAACCAGTTTTGCAAGGATAGTTATAATTATATTAATATTATTCATTGGATCTATATTTGTGTGGCAGATTAGAATTCCTGTAGAGAGAATTCATATCTTGGAATATGCATGTTTGGGGTGGTTTGCGATTAGAGATTTAATTTATAAAAATAAAAAATTCAGAGCTATTGTGTCAGCTTGTATGTTTAGTATATTCATCGGTTTGCTTGATGAGTTATTCCAGGCTATCCTGCCTTACCGTCATTTTGATTTGAGAGATATTTCCTTTAATAGCTTGGGGAGTATTTATGGAGTGATTCTTTATCTATTGAGTATAGATTACCGTTCTATTATTAATCAAGAAAAGGAATCTTTATTTACAAATTGATCTGATTGAGTAATTATGAGTAAAATCAATCGTTATATAGGTATAAGATATTTCTATGTTTTTATATTGTTAATACTTGTTATTTCTTCTGCTCGCGATATCCTTGCCCAGGATATATCGCTGAGGATTCATTTTATTGATGTCGGAGAGGGAGATTCTATTCTAATAGAGACCTCCCAGGGCAAGACTGTTTTGATAGATACAGGGAATCTAATAACAGGCTTCAGGGTTGTAGAATATTTAAAAAAGAAAAATATTCAGAGGTTAGACTACCTTATTCTTACCCATCCACACCCTGACCATATTGGTGGAGTATTTTTTGTTTTGCAGATGATAGATGTAAATAAAATTTATGACAATGGACAGGATATCTCTGGTTTAGTGAAAACGGTCGATATGTTTCGTTGGTATGAAGATCTCGTGCGTAATGATGCCAGGTATAGTATTTTGTGTTCAGGAGACAGGATTTCTCTGGGGGATATCCTATTAGATGTGCTTTGGCCTCCTCAAGAGAAAGATACCCTCTTGGATTTTAATGCCAATTCCTTAGTAATTATGCTTCGATGTAAGAGCTTCCGTTGTCTTTTGCCCGGAGATTTGACTACACCAGGCGAGAGGAGGTTATTGGATGCAGGAATAGATTTGAGAGCCGACGTATTAAAGATAGCTCATCATGGAGCTAACGATGCGACCTCTCAGAGATTCTTGACTGCTGTCTCTCCCGAGATCGCTATTATAAGCGTAGATTCGGGGAATATTCGTGGTTATCCGACGAAGCAGACGTTAGACAGAATAGAGAAATCGACAGGAGGATTATATCGTACAGATATAGAAGGAGATATTTTGTTATCTGTTCTTAAGCCTGAAAGGGGAACAGCGGGAATTATAATAAATACAAGCAAATAAATCTCTCTTGGCATATGATAGTTAATTATCTATCTTCACAGTGCCCTGGAAATAATGGATAAAGAAATGAGAGGTGGTTTTATTGCCTTGTAGAAAGATATATTTAGCTTCTGGGTCATACACTCGTCAGAGATTATTTAGGGTTCTTGGGTTGCCGGTTGAGATTATTGTCCCTAAGGGGATAAGGGAAAAGAGGACGCCCTATGGTTCATTTGCTCAATTAGTAAAAGATAATGCCTTAAAGAAGGCAAAGGGCGTAATCCAGCAGAGGCAGATTAAATACGGTATAGTCGTAGGGGCAGATACGATTACTGTACAGGGAAACAGGATATTTGGTAAGCCTAAGAGTATTAAACAGGCCATAAGGGTACTAAGGAGATTATCAGGAAAAATTGCCTGGGTTTATACTGGTCTGGCCGTAGTAGATTTAGATAACAATAAAATCCAGACCAGTTATTCTAAAACAAAAGTTTATATGAATAAACTGTCTGATTATGAGATTCGTTGGTATTTCTCTTATGTCTCTGCATTGGATAAATCTGGTAGCTTTGACATACAGGGCAGGGGATCTGTATTTATTCCTAGAATAGAAGGTTGTTTTTACAACATAATTGGTCTTCCCTTGGCCGAACTTTATCGTATGTTTAAGAAAATCGGTGTTAGGATGTTATCCATTGTAGCCTTAATTTTCTGTATTACAGGACTAAATGGTTGCGTTACGGAGTATAATTTGGCGACGCAGCAAGAAGAATGGATTCTTTACAGTACCGATAGAGAAATTAAAATAGGTAGGTCCATATCACGAGCCGTTGAGAAAAAATATGAGTTAACCGATGATGCATTATTACAGAAGCGTGTCGAAGATATTGGCAGAAGAATTGTTGCGGTATGTGACAGACAAGAGATAGAGTATCACTTTAGGGTTATTGAGGATGAGGAGGTGAATGCCTTTTCGCTACCAGGGGGATTTGTTTATATTAATAAGGGTTTAATTGAGAAAGTGGATAACGATGATGAGTTAGCTTGTGTCTTGGCTCATGAGGTTGGTCATATTGTTGCTCGGCATGCCGTTAAGCGTCTACAGGCATTAATGGGATATAATTTTTTGCGTATTTTAGTAAGTCAGGCTCCAGAAGGTGGGAAGTTAGTTACTGGAGCAGACATTGCATTTGCACAGATAATCGCTGGTTATTCTCGGGAGGATGAGTTGTTAGCGGATCAATTGGGAGCTCGTTATGCAAAGCGTGCTGGCTTTAACCCGGAGGGAATGATTAGCTTCTTAAAGAAATTACAAGAGATTCATCGTAAAAAACCAATTAGTAGCAAATCATACCTTCGAACCCATCCGTATGTTCCGGATAGAATTCGCGTAGTAAAACAAGAATTGGGAAAGCCGCTTACCTTTGATGATTATATTAATATAGAACAAAGACCTCACGGCCAGTAAGGAAAGGAGTCTCCGGTTGTCGTTAATTAGTAGTAGGGGCGAGTAGTGCCGAGAGGGGGAGTTGAACCCCCAAGGGCTTATGCCCATATGCTCCTGAAGCATACGCGTATGCCAATTCCGCCATCTCGGCAATAACAGAAATATCAATAATTAATACTGACAAATAATACCAATTTTTAAGTATATATTACACTAAAGGAGTTGTCAACCAAAGTTTAGGGACATCCTCCAACTCCTTCGAGGGACATCCTTTAAGCTGAATAGAAAGGTGTCCCTATTATTTTTGATAAATATGTTTTTCAAGAGAAGAGATAACTTAGTTATACATATACTTCATAATATATTTAAATCTAACTGAAATAAAAATTGCGGTTAATCTATTTTGCTATATAATTAATTTATGTTTTTAAAATCTTTTAGTTTAGTCTCAGGAGCTGTAGGGCAAATATTTATTTTGGGGGCAATGGGGTATCTTTTAGTAAAGAGAGAGTTTTTAACCAGGGAAGGAATGGATTTTCTTAGCCGTCTGGTTATTAAGATAACATTGCCAGCGATGATATTCTCTCGGTTAATTTCAGAGTTTAAGTTTGATTTGAAACCACAGTGGTGGATATTTCCCTTAACTAGTTTCGCAATTACACTTCTCGGTTTGCTCGTTGGAGGTATTTTTGTCAATCTTATTAAAAATAATGAAGAGAAAAGGCAATTTTTAAGTTTAGTTGCTTTCCAGAATTCCGGATATCTACCTCTTTGTTTAGTCGCCGCATTATTAAGTCCTAAAGAGGCCAGCTTGATGTTTATTTATATTTTTCTATTCCTATTGGGATTTAACTTACTAATGTGGTCCTTGGGAGTCTATTGTCTATCATATAAGAGAAACAAAAAGTTTGAATTAGCCAGCCTTTTTAGCCCACCAGTTTTAGCAACAATAATCACAATAGGATTGATTGCTATGGGTTTGGATAGATTCATACCCGATGTTATCCTAAAACCGTTGAGTATGATCGGAGAGTCTACCTTGCCTCTAGCTATGCTTGTGGTGGGAGGCAGCCTGGGCTTAATTAAATTACGTAAAGTTAAATTAAAACCTATAATTTTAGTAGTTCTAATTAAACTCTTAATTTTACCTTTAGTGGGATTATTATTCATCTGGAGATCTCCTTTTCCTCAAATGTTTAGTTTGTTGTTAATAATCCAATTAGCTATGCCATCTGCTACATCGCTTTCATTAATTATTACGCATTATAAAAAAGAAGATTTATTAATCAGCCAAGGTGTGTTATTTACCCATTTATTTAGTCTCGTGACTATACCATTATTCTTGAGTTTGGTATGGATAAGATAATTGTTACTAATCGTAAAGCCTATAGGGACTACCAGGTAATTAAGGTTTGGGAGGCAGGAATAGAGCTGAAGGGTAGCGAGGTTAAGTCAATTAGAGCCAGGAAGGTAAATTTGAATGATAGTTTTGCCCGTGTTGAAAAAGGCGAAGTTTTACTGTATAATATGCACGTCAGTCCTTATGTTCAAGCTAGTTATTTTAATGTCGACCCAATTCGAGTCAGACGTTTACTTTTACACAAAAACCAGATTGATAGGATATCAGCAGAGGTTTTTCAGCGAGGATTTACCTTAGTTCCTTTGCGACTTTATTTTAATGAACGAGGTTTTGTTAAGATTGAGCTGGCATTATGTAAGGGTAAAAAATTGTATGATCGCAGAAGAGATATCAAAAGGCGCGAAGAGCAGCTGGAGATAAAAAGAGCATTGAGAGGAAAGAGGTAATATCGTTAGTTTTAAAATTTAGAGAAGAGATAAAATGAGCTATAAAGAAGGGGGTGAAAGGGCTCGACTTAGGTAAATTGGATAAAAGTAGCATGTCGAGGTAGCAAGGAGGCCTCGTAAAACACCTTGCACAATATAAACGCCGACGAGAATACTCGTTTATTAGCAGAGGCAAATAGGATTGTTGCACCAGTATTTGCAGCTCCTATTGCTCCTGCTATGGCGCCAGTCCTTCCTTAATAATAAGGAAGGCCTCGATCTAATCTGCCTAAGGGTTAGGCTCGAGAGGTTAATTTAGGCTGGTTCTGCATCTCCGCCTTAAGATGCAGAATGAGACCAAAAAGGCTGCGTCCTGAGAAAATCCTGTCTGCCGGAGTTTTTCAGGATTAAGTTTAAAAGACAAACTAAGCATGTAGCGACTTTTATCTGATTACTTAAGGACGGCGGTTCGATTCCGCCCACCTCCACCAAATCAACATAAGGGACACCCCTCTGATTGGCTCCGAGGGTGTCCCTCGATTGTTAGAAAGGATGTCCCTGATGCGATCAATTGGCATCTTTGATTCGGGATTAGGAGGCCTGACTGTAGTTAGAGAGTTTATGCGGCAACTACCTAAAGAAGATTTGATTTATTTAGGTGATACCGCCCACCTTCCTTATGGCACAAAATCAGCTTCTACTATAACTAGATTTACGTTGAATAATATTCTGTTCTTATTGAGACAAAAAGTTAAGTTTATTGTTGTTGCTTGTAATACCGCTTCCAGTCTATCATTGGATACCATCCGTGGGTATTTTCAAATTCCAATTATTGGTGTAATTCAACCGGGAGTGAAAGAGGCCATTAGTTTAACTAAAACTGGATGTATTGGTGTAATCGGCACGCCTGCAACTATAAAAAGTAAGGCTTATGAGTGCCAGATAAAAAAAATAGACCCCTCAATCCGGGTAATCAGTAAGGCGTGTCCTCTGTTTGTCCCATTAGTTGAAGAGGGGTGGGTGAATCATCCCGAGACAATTACGATAGCTAAAACCTATCTTCGCTCGCTCGTAGATAGTAATAGAAGGATGGATGTGCTCATTCTTGGTTGTACACATTATCCTCTACTTAAATCTGTGATAAAAAAGGTGTTAGGAGGAGCTATTAGATTAGTTGATTCTGCTCAGCAGGTAGTTAGAGAAGCAAATAGCATTTTACAAAATGAGGGACTAATTAATAATAATCGAAAAGCCAAAGGGAGTTATAGATTTTATGTTACAGATGACCCAGCAGAGTTTACTCGACAGGCAGCTCGTTTATTAGGCTTTAGATTGTCACATGTCAGAAAGGTAAATAATGTTTAAGATTAAGATACTCGATGAGTTTAATGCTGCGCATAATCTAAGAGGATATCGTGGTAGATGCGAGCAGCTCCATGGGCATAATTGGAAGGTTGAGGTTATAATATCGGGAGATAGATTAAACAGAGTGGGATTACTCATGGATTTTAGAAAGCTGAGGTCACGATTGAAAAAGGTATTGAAGAAATTGGACCATAAATATCTTAACAATATTGCCTATTTTAGAAAGAGAAATCCTACATCGGAGAATATTGCTAGATATATATTTGAAAATCTTAAATCACAAGTCACTAATCTGGAATTGGTTGTGGTGTGGGAATCGGATGATTCTTCAGCCAGTTATTATGGGCGATGAAAAAGAAAAGCATAGGTAATGTGCCTAGAGCGGTTGTTCTTTTATCTGGGGGATTAGATTCTGCAGTGAGTTTATATCTTGCAAAGAATAGAGATTTTGACTGTCGGTGTCTTATTTTTGATTATAACCAGCGTCATAAAAGAGAGATCGATTCAGCAATAAGCATCGCTTCTGTTGTAAAATCTCCTTATCAGATTTTAAGAATAAAGCTTCCTTGGAAAGGGTCCAGTTTATTAGATAGAAAAACAAATATCATCCAGAGGGTAGGTAAGAAGCATATATATTTCAGAGGTATTCCGAATACTTATGTGCCGGCTCGAAATATAATATTTTTAAGTTTTGCCATTTCTTTTGCTGAGACAATAAACGCAACAGCGATCTTTATCGGTGCACATACTCACGATTATTCAGATTATCCCGATTGTCGTAGGGCTTTTTTTCAAGAAGTTAATAAGATGATTAAGGTGGGGACAAAGTCTGGAGTGGAGGGTAGGGGGATTAAGATAATGACACCTTTAATTTCTCTGAGCAAATCAGAGATTATTAAATTGGGTGTTAAATTGGGTGTTCCTTTTGAGCTGACATGGTCTTGTTATCGGGGAGGGAAAAAACCATGCGGAGAATGTGACAGTTGTTATTTCCGGGCTAAGGGATTTGCGGAAGCAGGTGTTCTTGACCCACTTGGTAATAAACAAGATTGAGATTTAGTCGATAATTGATGATGAAGGCTAGGATTTCCGAGATTTTCTTAAGTATTCAAGGTGAGGGAGTATATGTAGGAGAGGAACAGATTTTCATCCGTTTCTATGGATGCAATCTGAATGGTTGTAGATTTTGCGATACACAGTTATATTCGTTTAGAGAATATAATTCGCTTGAATTATCCGAGTATTTAACAACACGCTTTAATGATGTCTATTCGATATCTTTAACTGGGGGCGAACCATTGGTTCAGAAAGATTTCTTAAAGGAATTCTTACCATCAATCAAAAGAAATTTTAAGATCTATCTAGAGACAAATGCAACTTTACCAACTGCTCTAGAAGAGATTATTGATTATATTGATGTTATAGCTATGGATTTTAAGTTGCCTTCGTCAACAGGGCTGGGTAATTTCTGGTTAAAACACAAGGAGTTTTTAAGGATTGCTCTACAAAGAGAGGTTTTTGTTAAAGTAGTAATCTGTAAAGACACGGAATTAATCGATGTGAAGAAGGCAATAGAATTACTCTCTGATTACAAATACAATATAACCTTTATTCTACAGCCAAATTCGTTTGAAATAGATAGATCGCTTATGGTCAAGATACAGGATTTTCAAAAATATTCTCTGGGATTTATATCTGATGTAAGATTAATCCCGCAAATGCACAAACTGGTAGGAATAAGATAAAAATGCACAAGACTCCGTATGAAGGACTACAGAATAATATTAGGAAGTTGAAGACTCCCGCTATTGATGTCTGGGAGAACCAATATTCAGATAAGGAATATATTATACATTTGGAAATTCCTGAGTTTACGTGTATATGTCCGAAGACCGGTTTGCCCGATTTCGCTACGATTACAATTGAATATTCTCCAGATAAATATTGCATTGAGTTGAAGTCATTTAAAATGTATACGATTTTTTATCGTAATATAGGAATATTCCACGAACATGTGGTAAATAAAATACTTCAAGATTTAGTTAAGGCTTGTCGGCCTCGGTGGCTTAGAGTTATGGGTGAGTTTAATCCGCGTGGCGGAATAAGAACAGTGGTGAAGGCAGAATATAGAAAATGAGAAAGATAAAAACGACTGTTATCCAACAGGCTGTATCTGAACTTTGTATTAGGGCGAATACGCAATTGCGCTCGGACGTATTATCGGCCTTAAAAATAGCATACAATAGAGAGACTAAGGCCATAGCTAAAGATATGTTAGAGGCAATTATCAATAACGCCATTATGGCTAAGAGAGAAAGATTGGCTATATGTCAAGATACAGGATTGCCATGTGTCTTCGTAGAATTGGGCAATAGCCTTAGAATTGTTGGTGATTTAAGGAGGGCGATTAATGATGGAGTAAAGACGGGATATAAAAAAGGATATTTAAGAAAATCAATGGTAACGAATCCTTTGTTGAGAGAAGGAGTAAGTTTTACGCCTCCCGTTATCCATCTGGAGTTCATTAAGGGAGATAATTTAAATTTGACTGTTTTACCTAAAGGGTTTGGTTGCGAGAATAAAGCTAGATTAAAAATGTTTCTTCCCACCGCTTCTGTTGTTCAGATAAAACAGTTTATCATTGATTGTGTGCGAGAAGCTGGCTCTGAGGCTTGTCCCCCTTTTATTGTTGGCATAGGAATTGGCGGCACGGCCGATTATGCTTGTCTTTTAGCTAAGATGGCATTACTGGAAGATATTAATAAAAATAAGAAGACAGATCATATAGTTGGTAGATTAAAAAAGAATTTATTATCTGAAATTAATCAATTGAATATAGGGCCGATGGGTTTAGGCGGAAGAACAACATGCTTGGGGGTGAACATCCGGACCTATCCTACTCATATTGCTGGTTTACCTGTAGCGGTAAATATTAGTTGCCATGCCTTAAGAAGTGCTACAATTAAATTATGAAGAGAGTAACTACGCCTTTGGAGAAGAGAAAGATTGTAAGTTTGAAAGCCGGAGACAAGATTTTATTAACAGGATTTGTTTATACAGCCAGAGATCAGGCTCATAAGAGATTACTTCTTGCGATAAAACAAGCAGATAGGTTACCAATAGATATAAAAGGACAGATAATCTATTACTGTGGACCTACGGCGACACCGAAGGGTAGAATTATCGGTTCTTGTGGCCCTACAACAGCTTCTAGGATGGATGAATTTAGCAGCGCTTTACTTAAGGCGGGATTATGTGGAATGATTGGTAAGGGCAGACGGTCTAAGGAGATAATCTCGGCCATAAAAAGGTATCAGGCCGTTTATTTTCTGACCTATGCTGGATGCGGAGCGTTACTTTCCAGTTTTGTAATACAATGCAAAATAATCGCCTATCCAGATTTGGGTCCGGAGGCGATACACAGATTATATGTTGAGAATTTTCCTTTAATTGTAGGAATTGACTCTAAAGGAGGAAGCTTGTTCTAAGAAGGTATGATTGATTCAAATTAATTAGAAACTACTATTATTATGGAGAGCATTTATGTTAGAGATAAAAGATTTATTTGTAAAAGTTGAGGGCAAAGAGATATTAAAGGGTATTAATCTTAGAATAGAACAAGGGAAAACTTATGTCCTGCTTGGAC
>JAOZPD010000042.1 GCA_029932935.1 Candidatus Omnitrophota bacterium
GAACAATGTCGCTGAGTATACGGCTTTAATATTTGCTTTGCAAGAGGCACTTACCTTGCGTGCCGGTATAGTAAAGATATATACGGATAGCCAGTTGCTCTGTCGTCAAGTAAATAATGAATACAAGATAAAGAGCCCTAATCTGATAGGTTTATATTCCCAAGTCAGGCACCTGTTATCTAAATTTAACCAGATAGAAATTAATTATATTCCTCGTGATAAGAACCGCGGAGCAGATAAATTAGCCAGACAGGCAATAAAGGATAAAATAAGGGCTAATCTGAAACGCGCAGACCAAGGTGGCTGCTCTGCATTCTGTATGCAGAGAGGAAAGTCCGAACTCCAGAGGGGCAGCGTGGTCGTTAACGACGACTTTCGGTATTAATACCGAAAAGGAAAGTGCCACAGAAAATATACCGCCATGTGCCTTTGTCAATTCAGAATAAATTTTAATATAACAAAGGTACTGGTAAGGGTGAAAAGGTAGTGTAAGAGACTACCGGGCTGTATGTGAATACGGCTGCAAGGTAAACCCCACGCGGAGCAAGATCGTGTAGAGATAAGAGCTTGCCCCGGCTCGCCAAGATCTCGGGTGGATCGCTAAATTCCTATGGCAACATGGGAATAAGATAAATAGCCACCTTAGACACAGAATTCGGCTTATTGGTCTGCGCGATTCTAAAAGTAATATATAGGCTGGGGTTTCTGAGTCTTGATCCCAATTATTGAGTTGCAGCTGAAGATATAGAACATTCATTGGGTAGAATTTATTCCAAGGAGGTTATATTATGTCTGGTCATTCAAAGTGGGCAAGCATAAAACATAAGAAGGCAGCAACCGACGCTAAAAAAGGCAGGCTCTTTACCAAGATTATCAAAGAGATTACGATGGCTGCGCGCAATGGAGGGGGTAACCCTGATACGAATCCAGCCCTGCGAACGGCAATTGCCAAGGCCAAAGAGGCAAATATGCCTTCGGATAATGTAAAGAATGCAATAAAGAGAGGCACCGGTGAATTGCCGGGCGTAACATACGAGACGGTAATTTATGAAGGATATGGTCCGGCGGGCGTAGCGATTATGGTAGAGGCGCTTACAGATAATAAGAATCGCACTACTGCTGAGTTACGCAATGTATTCTCAAAAAAGGGTGGCAATCTTGCAGGTGCAGGTTCGGTGAGTTGGATGTTCTCTAAAAAGGGATATATTCTAGTGGATAAGACTCAGATTAAGGAAGAGGAGCTGATGGGATTGATTTTAGAGGCCGGGGCAGAGGATATGAAGTCATCAGATGGTAATTACGAGATTACTACAGCGATACAGGATTTGGAAGCCGTCAAGAATGCGCTAATTCAGAAAGGGATTACACCGCAGGTGGCAGAATTAACGATGATACCCACCTCTACAATTAAAATTACTGCCCCTGATGTTGCAAAACAGATGTTGAACTTAGCCGAGGCCTTAGAAGAACATGAGGATGTGCAACATGTGTATTCTAATTTCGATATCCCTGATGAGCTGTTAGAGCAAAGTTCCGTCTCCTGAGGTGATATGCGGATATTAGGGGTAGATCCCGCCTTGAGTCTTACTGGTTTTGGGATAATCGATGATACAGATAAAGGGTTGTTTCTGGTAGATGCGGGTGTAGTAAAGACCAGATCCCAATCTCCCTTACCAGAGAGACTGAAGACAATTTATCAAAGTTTCTTAAAGATAGTTAAGAATTCAAATCCCGATTGTATAATTTTAGAGAAGCTATACGTTCACTATCGTCATCCTACAACTGCATATATTCTAGGACAGGCGCGCGGCATTATTTGTTTGGTGAGCGCGAAGATGAGCCTGCCCTTATTTGAATATGCCGCAACACGGGTTAAAAAGTCGATAGTAGGAGGGGGACTGGCTTCCAAGGCACAGATACAGAGGATGGTGACCAATATTTTAGGTATGAGCAGTTCACCCAGGTATCAGGATGTGACAGATGCTCTCGCTCTGGCTATTGCTCACAGCTATATTACAAAATCCAGACGGCATCTCTCGCAGATTATTTAAACAAAATTTTTAAAATGATCGGTCATATATCCGGCAAGATAGTAAAAAGGGGAACAGATTTCTTACTTATTGAGGTGGGGGGCATAAGTTATGAAGTGCTTTTACCGCAAACGGTAATGCAGAGGATAAAGGACACACAGGATTCCAATGGATACATAAGTTTAGTAACTTATCATTATCATCAAGTAGAACCCTCTCGGAGCGTACCTGTACTCATCGGCTTTATTAATGAGGTAGAAAGAGATTTCTTTCAGCAGTTCATTACAGTATCGGGCATCGGACCACGTGCGGCATTACGGGCGTTAAATAAGCCAATTTCGGTAATTGCTCAAGCAATCGATGATGGGAATATTGATTTTCTTAAGTCTCTTCCTGGTATCGGACAGCAGAGAGCCAGGGAGATTGTAGCTAAGCTACAGGGTAAGGTTGGTAAATTTGGCTTGATTCAGGATTCTTATCTTTCTCAAGAGGAGGCAAAGAAAGACATAACGGAAGACGCATTGGCTGTATTGATACAATTACAATATAAGAAATCAGAGGCCAGGATGATGATTGATCAGGTGATGAAAGAGGTTTCCAATCTTAAGACCAGCGAAGAATTACTTAATGAGATTTACAGAAGAAAACACAAAAGATAAACAGTCATAAGATTGTTATTTATGAAGAGATTTAGTCTGGTAATGTAGTAATCATGAGCATGGATAACCATAAAGCTGTAATTGAGGCCTTATTGTTTGTAAGCGATAAACCTTTAATGATTGAGCAGATACGTAGAGTATTAAGCGATTTGGATCCCTCGGATATTCGCTCGGCATTAGAGGAGCTGAGAGCAGAATACTCACACTCAAATCGAGGAATGCAGATTATTGAAGTTGCCGGTGGTTTTCAGATGGTTACTGCGCCAGAGTTGAATATCTTTTTAAAAAAGTTTTATCAAAAGCCACCAGAGAGATTATCGCGTCCGGCCCTGGAGACATTATCGATAGTCGCTTATAAACAGCCGATAACGCGCATTGAGATAGAGAGTATAAGAGGGGTGGATAGTAGCGGGATAGTAAAAAATCTAATCAGTAAGGGTCTATTGCGGAATGCCGGCAGACGGAAGGCGCCAGGCAGGCCTTTTGTTTATGCTACTACACGACAGTTTTTAGAGTATTTTGGCTTAAAGTCATTAGGGGATTTGCCGAGAATAGAGGAATTTACCAAAGCGGAGGCAAATAAAGATGAACTTAGAAGAGCTGCGTCAGAAAATCGATGAACTCGACACTAAATTGATCAATCTACTTAATCAACGCGCCCGCATTGCCATAGAGGTTGCGCAGGCAAAGCGGCATAAAGGACAGGCGCGTTATTCCCCTGATAGAGAAAGGCAGATTTTGAATCGCCTTCTGCGTATTAATCCGGGGCCTCTTTCTTCAGCAGCAATAGAGGCTATTTATCGGGAGATTATGTCCAGTAGCCTGGCTCAACATAAGCCTATAACAATAGCCTATCTGGGACCTCAGGCAAGTTTTACACATCAGGCAGCGCTAAAGAAATTTGGTTCTCAGGTAGAATATTCCGCCTCAAATTCAATCACCGACGTATTCGGGGAGGTAGAAAAGGGCAGTGCGGATTACGGTGTTGTGCCGATCGAGAATTCAATAGAGGGCGCCATAACACATACCTTAGATATGTTTGTTGATTCCGATTTAAAAATATGTGCTCAGATAGTCCTAGAGATATCTCACAATCTGCTTAGCAATTATCCAAAGTCAAGAATAAGACGGGTATATTCTAATCCACAGGTATTTGCTCAGTGTCGTAGTTGGTTGGAGAAGAATTTGGTCGGCGTTGAAAAGATAGAGGTTTCCTCTACGGCGCGTGCTGCCCAGATTGCCAGAAAGGTAAGAAATAGTGCCTGCATTGCTTCTTTGTTAGCCGCTAAAATTTACAGATTAGGTATTATTGCTAAGGATATCGAAGACAGTCCTCATAATATTACGCGCTTTCTGGTAATAAGTAAACACGAGATTAATCCTACAGGATCTGACCGTACATCGCTGCTTTTTTCAATCAAGGACAGGGTAGGGGCATTGCACGATATGCTTATTCCCTTTAAAAAACATCGGATTAATCTTACAAAGATAGAATCCCGTCCTTCCAAGAAAAGGGCATGGGATTATTACTTTTTTGTTGATTTAGTGGGACATTATAAAGACAATAAGGTAAAAAAAGCCCTGGATGACCTGGAGGGTAAATGTAAATTCTTAAAAATACTTGGTTCGTATCCTGTGTAGAGAAATGTATGGGTTTGATTTAAGCAATAGAGTGCAGGTCCGAATAATATGTCTCTGGCAAGAAAAAATATAATCAATCTTATTCCCTATCAGACAGGAAAGCCGATAGATGAATTAAGAAGAGAGTTGGGGCTTAAGCAGATAATTAAACTTGCCTCTAATGAGAATCCTCTTAGTGGGGGTAGTTTATGTGCAAGAACAGCGATAAGGAAGGCCCTAACAGAAATTAATCGGTATCCCGAGAGCAGCTGTTTTTATCTGCGTCGAGTGCTTTGTCAAAGACTGAGACTGAAGCCCGATATGATTATTTTTGGTAACGGCTCGGATGAACTGATAGATATTATTATAAAGACATTTGTGGAAGAGGATGAGAATATTATAACAGCTGATATAACCTTTCTGGAATATCAGATCCTGACTCAGATTATTGGGCGTAGATTGATCAAGGTGCCCTTACGGGATTTTCGTTACGACTTAAAAGGAATATTAAAAAAGATTAATAAGAAAACAAAGGTTATCTTTATTGCCAATCCTAATAATCCTACGGGTACATATATAAATGAGAGAGAATTGAAGGAGTTCTTTAAATACATCCCTGGCCATGTGATAGTTGTTCTGGATGAGGCTTACGATATATTTGTTGATGTATCTGATTTTCCCTGGGGAAATAATTATTTAAGATATAAAAATCTGATAGTACTCAAGACCTTTTCCAAGGCTTATGGTTTGGCCGGCTTACGAATAGGGTATGCTATATCCTGTCCTGAATTAATTTCTTATATGGAAAGGGTAAGGCCTCCATTTAATGTTAATTCACTTGCCCAAATAGGAGCAGTGGCAGCACTTAAAGACAAGGCATTTATTAAAAAAACCAAAAATATTATTTTGCAGGGTAAGGAGTATCTCTATAGTCAATTAAGCAGGATGGGATTGCGTTTTGTCCCCTCTGCTACGAACTTCATTCTTATTGATGTCAGGAGGGATGGGCAAAATGTGTATAGGGGGATGCTTAAGTTCGGTGTTATTGTTCGCGATATGAAGCAATATGGGCTTGATAACTTTATCCGCGTAACCATAGGTACCTCTTTCGAGAATAAAAAATTTATTAGTATATTAAAAAGAGTATTAACAGAGCGAGGTTGATATGATTATTGTATTGCAGCGCAATGCCACACAGGAGCAAATGGATTATATCATTGAGCGGGTCAAGAAACTGGGTCTCACGCCTCATGTCTCTCGGGGTGTGGAGAGGACAATTATCGGCGTGATTGGCCCGGAGGATATTTTACGCGTGACGCCTTTAGAAGCATTCCCGGGAGTAGAAAAGGTTCTTCCTGTTCTGGCGCCATATCGTTTGGTTTCACGGGAGTTTAAGGCAGAGAGCTCTATTATTGAATTGGGCAAGGGCGTGCGGATAGGGGATAGGGAGATTATAGTTATGGCCGGGCCATGTGCGATAGAGAATCTTGAGATACTTCGTGAGATCGCCTTAACCATTAAAGAGAAGGGTGTAAGGGTATTGCGAGGTGGTGCTTTCAAGCCTCGCACCTCCCCATATAGCTTTCAAGGATTGGGTAAAAAGGGATTAGAGTATTTGAAGCAGGTAGGAGATGAGTTGGGTATGGTGACGGTTACCGAGGTAATGGACCCCCGGGACGTTGAGTTGGTGGCAGGTTATACAGATGTTTTACAGATAGGCGCTCGTAATATGCAGAATTTTAATTTATTACGTGAGGTAGGAGCTACACAGAAGCCGATTCTACTCAAACGAGGAATGTCTTCTACGATAAAGGAATGGTTGATGTCGGCGGAATATATCTTATCAGAGGGTAATTTTAACGTCATCTTGTGCGAGAGGGGCATACGTACATTCGAGGACTTTACGCGTAACACATTGGATGTGAGTGCTGTGCCAGCGGTAAAGCAACTGTCGCATTTGCCAGTAATCGTTGACCCAAGTCATGCTGCGGGTAAATGGAATCTGATAAGCCCTCTTTCCAAGGCGGCTGTAGCCGCTGGTTGCGATGGATTGATTATTGAAGTGCATACACATCCCGAGGAGGCACTCTCTGATGGTGCGCAGTCGCTTATTCCAGAGAGGTTCACTAAGCTTATGGAAGAGCTGAGGGTGCTGGTTAAGGCAATAGATAGGGACATTTAGATATATTTTAAAGAAGGAAAATGAGGCTATTTAATCAGGTAGCAATTATAGGTGTGGGTTTGATAGGAGGCTCAATCGGATTGGCTATCAAAAAGAGAAGGATAGCTAAGAGGGTGATTGGAATAAGTCGCCGCAAGAAAACAATCAATAACGCAATATCGCGCAGGGCCATTGATTATGGCTCTCAGGATTTATCAGTTGTGCGTGATTCAGACTTGATTATTTTAGCTTCTCCGGTAGGTTCGATTATCCAGATTGGTATTCGGATTAGTTCCTTGGTTAAACCTGAGGCGATAATAACTGATACGGGTAGCACAAAAAAAATAATAGTTAAAGAATTAGAGAATGTTCTCCCTAATTTTGTGGGTTCTCATCCTCTGGCGGGCTCAGAGAAGCAGGGTATAGACAATGCTAGGGGTGATTTATTTTGCGGTTCTCTGTGCGTGTTGACTCCTACTGTGAATACCAAGAAACCAGTTTTGAATAAAATAAAGAGGTTCTGGACTGCTTTGGGCGCGAGGGTAACTTATCTTAGTCCGCAGAGACACGATGAGTTTATTTCCTGCGTCAGCCATCTGCCCCACGCTATCGCATTTTCTCTCATTCTCTCAGTACCCAGGAGCAGTCTATTTCTTGCCTCTACTGGTTTGAGCGACACCACTCGCATTGCCTCCTCTCCGGAGGAGGTATGGAAAGACATATTTCTTACAAATTCCAAGAATATTCTGAAGGCATTGGAAAGGTTTACAGGGTCTTTATCTTGTATTAAATCGGCCATCATGCGTAAAGATACCAGATCGCTGGAGATTCTTCTGCGAAGGGCGCGAGCAAAGCGCTTGAGCTTAAAGAGGTAACAACGATTATTGAGAGTATATGATTATAGCAATCGATGGGCCAGCTGGTGCAGGCAAAAGTACAATTGCTCGTTCTCTGGCAAAGAGATTAGGATTTATATATCTTGATACAGGGGCAATCTATCGCGCCCTTACGCTTAAGGCCCTAAGAAAGGGTATTGATATGCACGATGAAGATAGGTTGATACAAATGTGCAGGGAGACAGACCTGGCTATAGATAATAAGGAGGATGGTTCAATCAGGGTCTTCTTAGATGGAGAGGATGTTTCTGAGTTGATTCGTTCTCCCAGGATCACCAAATATGTTTCTGTCCTGGCGAGGATAAGCGGCGTAAGAGCTGAGATGTTGAAGTTACAACGCAATATCGGCTCCAGCAGTAATTCGGTGATTGACGGAAGGGATATCGGCACCGTAGTTTTCCCCAATGCTGATAGAAAATTTTATCTCGATGCAGAATTTTGCGAGCGTGTGAGGAGAAGATTTAATGAATTGAAGTCTGCAGGGGGCACTATATCCTTAGAGGAGGTGGAGGCAGACCTCAGAAATCGCGACAGAATAGACTCAACGCGTAAGTGCGCTCCTCTGAGGAAGGCAGATGATGCGGTTTATATTGATACTACAAATATGAGTATTGAAGAGGTTCTTGAGAGCGTCCTCAATAAAATCGGGACCATAAATAATAGCAGGATATCAGAAGCAGAGAAGATTAAGCCATAGTTATGGACAGGAATTTAATTCGTAATTTTTGTATTATCGCTCATATTGACCATGGTAAATCTACGCTTGCCGACCGAATCTTAGAGATAACAGGTGCAATAAACAAGAGACATGACCAGGAGCAATTACTTGACGATATGGATTTAGAGAGAGAAAGGGGTATAACCATTAAGGCCTCGGTAGTAACCCTTAATTATCAGGCAAGAGATAAAAATGGTTATGTTTTAAACCTGATTGATACCCCTGGGCATGTGGATTTTACCTATGAGGTTTCTAAATCTCTGGCTGCCTGTGAGGGATGCATCCTGGTTGTTGACGCTGCACAGGGCATTGAGGCTCAGACTGTAGCCAACTTTTATTTAGCCAAAGAGAATAAACTCGCGATTATACCGGTTATTAATAAAATTGATTTACCCAACTCGGATATATCAAGGGTGAAGGAACAACTCGTTAATATGTTTGATTTTAAGGAAGATGAGATACTTCTTTGTTCGGCTAAATTGGGAGAGGGTGTTGAGGATATTCTGGAGCGTGTGGTATATGGTATTCCTACTCCCTCAGGTAAGGATGAAGATTCGCTTGCCTGTCTGATTTTTGACTCCCGTTTTGATACATTTAAAGGTGTAGTGATTTTTGTCAGAGTGGTGCAAGGTCGTGTATCGGTGGGGGATAAGATAAAATTCATGCAGCAGGGGGGTACTCATAAAATAGAAGAGTTGGGTGTAATGAAGAATTTGAAGCCTACCCGTGTAGAATCTTTATCTGCAGGAGAGGTGGGTTATATTATTGCGAATATTCGTAACCCAGAGCAGGTAATTATTGGTGATACGATTACCAGTTTGGAGAAGCCCGCCGACCATCCCTTGCCCGGTTACCGTAGGCCGAAGCCGTTAGTCTTTTGCGGAATATATCCAGTTAATTCTGGCGATTTTTTAAGGTTACGCGAGGCAATGGAGAAATTGAGGCTCTCCGATTCATCTTTTATTTACGAGCCAGAGAATTCTCAATCTTTTGGTCACGGTTTCCGTTGCGGTTTTTTAGGTTTACTGCATATGGAGATTGTTCAGGAGCGCCTGGAGAGAGAATATGACTTGAATTTAATCCTTACGGTGCCAAATGTCGTATATCAAGTTAGGAAGAAGAACGGAGAGGTTATTGAGATCGATAATCCTAATGAATTACCGTCTCCTCAGGATATTATTCAGGTAGAGGAGCCATATGTTAGCCTGTTGATGATTATTCCCATCCAGGATATAGAATCAGTTTGTAATTTTACTAAATCCCGCAGAGGTACATTTGAATCTAGTGAGTACCTCGGGCAGGACAGGGTGAAGCTGAACTTTACTATGCCGCTCTCCGAGATTATAGTCGATTTTTATGACCGGATAAAATCTCAGACGCGAGGTTATGGCTCCATTGATTATGATTTCTCAGGCTACCGATACACACAGTTGGTAAAGTTGGAGATTGTTTTAAACGATGTAGTATGCGATGCATTCTCATATCTAATTCATAAAGACAGGGCTTATAATAAGGCTCAGGCATTAGTAAACAAATTAAAAGATCTGATACCAAGGCAGTTATTCGAGGTACGCATTCAGGCAAGAGTAGAGAATCGCGTGATCGCTTCTGAGAGGGTACGCCCATTGAAGAAGGACGTGACGGCAAAATGTTACGGAGGGGATATTACTCGTAAGCGTAAACTTTGGGATATTCAGAAAAAGGGCAAGAAGCGCCTTAAACAATTCGGTAGAGTACAGATTCCGCAAGAGGCATTTCTGGAGATACTGAGGATATAATACTAAAAATTATAAAAAGAGAAGATGAAGAGGATTAGAAAGAGAAAATCAGTAATTAGAGAGTGGGTCGAATCAATAGTTATTGCTTTTATTCTGGCAATGTTTATCCGGACATTTATCGTTCAGGCGTTCAAAATACCGTCTGGGTCTATGCGACCTACTCTAATGGAAGGTGATCGCATTCTGGTGAATAAGTTTATTTATGGAATCAAAATACCATTTACTGATATAAGGCTACCAGCTATAAGAAAGCCGCAACGAGGGGATGTCGTAGTTTTTATCTATCCTAGAGACACACGGCGTGACTTTATAAAAAGATTGATAGCTACAGAGGGTGAGTCTGTACAGATAGAGGGAGGAAAGATTTATATTAATGGCCACGCCCTTGATGACCCAAGGTTTGCTCGTTTCTATTATAATAGAGGACCCTATGGTAGAGAGGGCGAGAAGATAGTGGTGCCCCCGGATAGTTTTTATGTTCTAGGTGATAACTCTGCCTCTTCTCAGGATAGTCGTTATTGGGGATTTGTTCCTAATGAATATCTTTTAGGAGAGGCCTTTTTGATTTATTGGCCTTTGCATCGAATAAGAATCATAAGATGAACGTAGGTTATGTTAGACTGGCTGCGGTTTTCTGGAATTGACTTGATTTATATATGAGAAAATGAATATTGCTAATAAAATTTCAACCTTTAGAATTCTGACAGTCCCTTTCTTTATAGCCTGCCTACTTTATTATTCCCCTAGTAAAGATTATCTTAGGTTTTTCGCATTGTTTATATTTGTATTGGCTGTATTTTCTGATGCCATAGATGGCTTTATTGCTCGCAAGAGGAGACAGTATTCTCCCGCCGGGACCATATTGGACCCATTAGCAGATAAGGTATTGTTGATGAGCGCGTTCATCTTTTTGTATCTTATAGATACTGGTATTAGGTTTCCCCTGTGGGTGAGTTTAATTGTGCTTAGTCGGGATGCCATTATTCTTTTAGGTATAATCACAATACTTATGGTGCGGCAGAAATTAGAGATAAAACCGACAATATGGGGTAAATTGACCACTGTTTTTCAAATGCTTTCAGTGATATCTATACTGTCTAGGTGGAATTTTTCTTATATGCTATGGTCTATTGCTGTGTTTTTTACCCTGGCCTCAGGTATAGATTATATAAGGAGGGGATTTGCGATATTATATGCTCCTGGCGGGGGTTGTAATTAGTTATCTTGTAGGCTCGCTTCCTTTTGCATATGTTTTTGGAAGGGCTTTCAAGGGGATAGATATTCGTGATTTTGGTTCAGGTAATGTGGGAGCAACCAATGCCTTCAGGGTTCTGGGGGCGCCATTCGGGATTGTCGTTTTAGTATTAGATATCCTTAAGGGATTGATTTCAGTTACCTGGTTAGCCAGTCTATTTATGGTTTATTGGCATAATTCAGGGGTATTTTTGAGGATTGCGTTCGGTTTGGCTTGTATCTGCGGGCACAATTGGAGCCTTTTCTTAAAGTTTAAAGGGGGTAAGGGTGTAGCGGCAAGCTTGGGGGTTTTGTTTGGCCTGGT
>JAOZPD010000133.1 GCA_029932935.1 Candidatus Omnitrophota bacterium
C
Source organism: Candidatus Omnitrophota bacterium (assembly GCA_029932935.1). Taxonomy (GTDB): domain Bacteria; phylum Omnitrophota; class Gorgyraeia; order Gygaellales; family JAHJCI01; genus JAOZPD01. The sequence goes on from JAOZPD010000133.1 coordinate 2, forward strand.
ACCTAACCCAAGAAAGCTTAATGCCGATTCAACCAGAATCGCACCAGCGATGCCCAAAATCGCACTGACCAGGACTGGGCCAATGGCATTCGGGATTAAATGATACAATATTATACGGAAATTAGAAGCACCTATAGCACGCGCTGCTTGAATAAACTCTCTTTCTTTAAGGCTTAATATCTCTGCGCGTATTAAACGGGCAGTCCCCATCCAGCTGGTTAATCCAATAATTACCATAATATTAAATATCGACGGCTCCAGAATAGCTACTACCGCCAGGATTAAAAAGAATGTAGGAAAACATAACATCAGGTCAACAAAACGCATAATTAGAGAATCTACCCATCCGCCATAGAAGCCAGCAACTGAACCAAATATAATTCCAATAATAGTAGCTATACCTACAGCAATAATACCTATGCTTAAGGAAATCCGCGCTCCATAAATAATACGACTTAACAGATCACGCCCGAGGCTATCCGTGCCCATTAGGTGTTTGCGAGACGGGGGAAGGAGCAAGCTATTCTGGTCAATCTCGTCTGGTTCGTAAGGGCTAATAATAGGAGCAAGTATAGCTACCAAACTTAAAATAACAATAATTACAATACCTATAATCAACGAAATCTTCATTTTTATTTATTGAATGTAAAACACCTCTTCTTCAACTTACTTACTGTATCTAATCCTTGGGTCTACATAAGCATAGGTAATATCGGCCGCAAGATTTCCTAACATTGTCAAGACTGCCCCTAAAACCACCGATGCCATAATCAGATTATAATCACGCATCATTACGGCCTTATAGAACAACTCTCCAATGCCGGGAAGAGCAAATATTGATTCGAAGATTACACTACCTCCCAGCAGTCCTGGGATAGATAATCCTAAAATAGTAATCAGGGGTAATATGGCATTAGGAAAGGCATGGCGATAGAGTATCTGCTTCTGTGATAAACCCTTTGCCCTTGCAGTTATAATATATGGCTGACTCAAGCTCTGAAGCATATTCTGGCGAATATACCGAGAGAAACCTGCTAAACCCCCCAGGCCAGATACACACACAGGCAGAATAAGATGCCTTATTAAATCTAATATTTTTTTAGGCCAAGAAAGATACTCGAAATCCAGAGACTTAATACCAGAAATAGGCAACCAGCCCAGCTTTATTGAGAAAACATGCATCATAAGAAGGGCTATCCAGAACGTAGGCAAGGCAAAACCCAAGAATACCCCCACTGTAGTAATCTTATCAAAAAAGGAACCGGGATTATCCGCTGCCTTTACTCCTAATGGTATAGAAATAAACAAAATTAAAATTATAGCAAGAATATTAATAGTTAATGTTACGGGTATCCTCTCTGCAATCTTATCCACTACTGGCCTGCCATCAATAATAGATGTTCCCAGGTCTAATCTGATAATCCTGCCCAGCCACTTAATATATTGAACATGTAAAGGTTTATCCAGGTCATAGAGCTTCTCCAGACGTAATCTGGCTTCATAAGATATGCGGGGACTCATTAATTCTTGTTGCGTGGTAGGCTTACCGGGCGCCAGATGAATAATAATAAAACTGATAATAGTAATCCCGAATAATAATGGAATGATACCCAGCAGTCTACGGATTATATAAGAAATCATGATATAGAATAAAGCTGTCTCTTATCTGTTATTTTTCTTTAATATTATATCTCTGCTGTATCTTAGGTACCCACCAATCAATAAGATTATATCGGATACCTATAGGAGCAGGATTAATACCCTTAAATCTAGAGTGAACAATTGATAAGCTATCCGGGACATATAAAAACATATAAGGCTGCTCATCGTAAATAATCTCGTGAATGCGTTGGTAGCATGCCTTTCTTTCTTCCCGATCAAACGTTCCTCTTGCCTCCTCAAGCAAACTATCTACTTCTTTATTATTATATCCAATAAAATTAAATTCCCCCTCCCTGGTTTTTGATGAGTGCCATATATCAAAATTATCGGGGTCCAGACCAAGGCCCCAGCCAAGTAACACGGCTTCAAAATTTCTCTTATCAATAAATTCAGAAAGAAAAACACTCCATTCCAATACCTTAATCTTAACCCTTATTCCTATCTCCGCTAATCTCCTCTGAATAATTTGCGCCGTCTTTATCCTCTCTTCATTACCCTGATTGGTAAGGATGGTAAATTCAAAAATCCTGCCATCTTTATCTAACCAGCCATCGTGATCAGTATCTGCCCACCCCGCCTCCTTCAAAAGAACCCGAGCCTTCTGAGGATCAAAGACTGCTGGTTTAACCTTGGGGTTAAACGCCCAAGATTCAGGTAAAAACGGGCCTGAGCATACCCTACCTAATCCTAAAAGCACAGTCTCAATAAGCTCATTCTTATCCACTGCGTAATTTAAGGCCTGCCTGACACGCTTATCTTTAAATCTCTGATCATTCAGATTATACCCTAAATAGGTATAACTGAAGCTTGTTAAACGAAATTTTCGGTAATACTTTCTGAAGAAAACGGTGTCTGTTTGCCGAACATACTGAAGAGGAGATAATCCGCTTAAATCTACCCCCTGCACCTGAAGCTCCAAAAATAATGTCGCCTGATCGGGAATAACACGAAAGATATACCTATCAATGTATGGTCTGTGCTCAAAATAATCCGTATTAGCAATCAATTCAATCTTCTCCTGCCTCCTCCACGATTTAAATTTATAAGGACCCGTCCCCACAGGGTGCAAAATAAACTTTGTATGATTTAAATCCTCATCCTCCAAAAGATGTTTAGGCATTATGGGCATGCCCCAGGAAGATAATGCCGGAGCAAACGGCTCTTTGTATGTAAGCTTAATAGTATAATCATCGATAACCTCTAAGGACTGAATGCGCTCAAAATCTCCGCTGTAAGGTGTACGCACATTCGGATCAATAAGCTTCTCGTAGGTAAACTTTACATCCGCAGCTGTAAAAGGCT
>JAOZPD010000134.1 GCA_029932935.1 Candidatus Omnitrophota bacterium
ACTGGGCAGATGGTCTGACTGAGCAGGATATAAGAGAGGCAATTCAAGAACTCACCCGCCAGAGAAGACTCCACTTGGATGAGGAAACCCTCCTTACCCACATCAAAACCCATGAATCCCAACCCACAGAAGAAGAGGCCATAAGGGCACAGGTGGAGGAGTTCAGGAGAGAAGTACAACCAAAGCCAAATATCCTCAATGTTCCATCCGAGGAGATACTGGGTCTTTCCCAGGGTTATGTCCGAGAGCATATTGATAGGGTAGCGCGTATTGCCTTAAGAATTGCAAGGGCAATGGGACTATCAGGGCAGAATATGAATATCTTAAGATGCGCTGCCTATGGGCATGATGCAGGAGTATTTGTTGATCCTAAAGCCCTTAGAAGACTCAAGACTATAGGTATAGATTTAAGTAAAAAGACACGCTCAGTAAGTTTAGAAATATTTAAACAACAAGCGGAGAGGATAAAAGGTACCGCATTAACAGAGGAAGAGATTATTGTGATAGAGGATGCATATATGCACGGAGTAAACTTTATTGGAGTTTTGAGAGAAAGATATACTCTTCCAAGAGAGGTTGAGATACTAATTGCTTATCATCAGAATTACCAAGGATTCTTAGATAATATAGAGACAATAGAGAGAGAGGTTTCTATATCTATTGATGATTTAAGTCTTTTATTATCTATTCTGATTACCGCTGATGTTTTCGAGAATGGAAACAATATATTTAAGAAAGAGGCATTTAGAAATACAGATAAGCCTGAGACATTTGAGGCAACACTCGGTGAAGAAGGATGGGTTGCACGAATATATAAAGAGTGGGGTGTCAGAAAGGTTAGACCGAGAGAAGTACTAATACATTTACTTACTGTTTACGATAGAGAACTGTTAGAGATCGTAAGAGAAGCAAGAGAGGCTGATTCTATAGAGACCGCACTTACCTGGGAGGATATAGCATTTATTGAGCAATTTGCCAATAGAGGGGAATTACAACATCCTTCTCTACCTGTTGTAGGCGTTACTGGTGCTACCGGTTTCATCGGGACTAATCTGATTCGAGGGTTAATTAAAGAAGGCTATAAGGTTGTAGCTTTAGTTAGACCCGGCTCGAGATTAAAGGCAGAACATCGATTACCCAGAAACGTTGATATTATAGAAGGAGATCTGTTAGATGTCCAAGCATTAAATTTATTGGTTGAGAGTTCAGATATTATCTACCACTTAGGAGCAATAAGTAATCATAAATATGCTAACGAACATCCTGTTGAAACTTTAGTTGTTAATGTATTGTCTACGGCGATACTGGCTCAGATGGTTCATATAGCTAATAAGCGGTTAATATTTGCTTCCACCTTCTATGTGTATGTGGCAGGATTCAGTAAAGGTGCTTTTCCGGGTAGCGTTAGAGAGGATATGAGACTACCCATTCTTGAAGAAGAATCAGTAAGAGAATGGTTAGATAGAGCTATTCAGGATTTCATTGATTGCATTCCGGGAATTATCGATGGTCAACTTGATAGTCCAGAGTCGTTTGTAGAGAAGTATCTTACCTGCAATCCTCTTCCTGAGGAGATTTGGTCTACTTATGGCTTCTCAAAATATCTAGCAGAGCAGATATTATCACTTATTACTGGAGAGAAAAGTCTTATTTTGCGGTTCGGTAATATATTTGGTCCAATGCAAGCAAGGCAATATAAACTTCCTATAATTATCTGTGGATTATTAGAGGGAGAGGATGTAGAGGTTTGGGATGACACCAGAAGTTTATTATATATAGATGACGCAGTTAGATTTCTTATTGCTTTAATGGATATGCAGCCAGAATATAGAGTGATAAATCTTGCCTATCCAGGGCTTATCGCCAGCAGAGATATTGCTGAGATTATCGAGAGGGAGTTGGTAAATATTAAAGGTTGTGGTAGGGCTACAATTGTTCCTTCACAGGCAGTAGCAGCACTTATTGAGATTAATCGATTAGAGGCATGCATTGGGCCTTTGACTTTTACTCCTTTGGAGGAAGCGATTAGAGATACAGTAGAATATTATCGTGGGGAGATGTTATTCTTTAGAGAAAAATTCTATTCTGCCGAGAAGATTTTAAGGGATGGTGTTAATTTTCTGAGAGAAGGAAGAAAACATGAGGCAAGAGCAAGATTTGAGGAAGCAATAAGTATTTATGAACAAATTCTGTTTGCTCCTATGAAGGAGGAAGTTAGAGGTTTGCTCAGAGGTAGAATTAAGCGTGTTAATGGCTTTATCTGCGCCATTGATAATCCAGAGAAATTTGAACAACACTGGGAGATAGATCAGGAGGGGGTAAGAACCGAGAGAGAAGAGGTAGGGCGTATTGCTCATTTAATAGGCATGCCTCATGAGAGTGTTGCAGTACTTATATTTAATCAAGAAGGGCAACTTCTGCTCCAGATGAGGTCTAAGAAAAAACGTATATTTCCAAACAGATGGACATTCTCTGCCTCAGGTCATGTTAATAGCAAAAACATACCTAAAGAATCTGCTATAGAAGAGACAAGAGAAGAGATAAGGGTAGAGCTTGCTCTAGAGCAAGAGGTAGGATTACCAACGCAGATACGCAGACAAGTCAGAGAAGAGAGAGATAAATATGGCAACCCCTTGAGGGTACTCTATTTGAATCCTGAATCTTCCCGCTTACGGTTAATAGGGGAAAACAGAGGTTATGATAACTTCTTATATGCGGCCTATTTCCTCTATTTAACAGAGAGTGATAAAACACTGTTAGTTCAGATAATAGAGGAACTCCTTACAGATGAACCTACAGATGTTACTACTCAGATTATGTATGAGATAATCGAAAATTCTAATACAGTCTCCATATATACATACAATCCACAGAGACAAAATGAGTTACAAAGAATTGTAAGAGATATAG
>JAOZPD010000005.1:0-14843 GCA_029932935.1 Candidatus Omnitrophota bacterium
GGCCTTGCTCTGCTGTTCTTTAAATAAAATACATACCTCTGCGCCATGAACTAAACGTCCAAAATTCAACACATGTTCTGTCAAATCAAAATGAATTCTTTTTCCTTTAAGTAAATCGTGTCTAATCTGAAAGGTTATAATCTTCCCGGAGGCTTCTCTTTTTATAGTTAAAATAACCTTCCTCAGTAGCAAGATATCAGAAAAAGAAATATCTTCGTAGATATTACGATAGATATTATAGACATCCAAGTGGAATTTTAAAAGCTCGGCTGCCATCTTATGAGTAAAAGAATTGGTATTTACATAACGGAAGGAACCGGTATCGGTAAGAATGCCAACATATAAAGCCCTGGCCGTATCAATATCCAATTGAATACGCATCATCTTATAAAGTTTATAAATCATTTCCGATACAGAAGAAGCTGTAGGCAATACCCAATTAATGTCTCCAAAATAATCGTTAGAAATATGGTGATCTATATTAACAACTCTCTGGCAGGTGTCTACAAGCCTGGCTACACAACCACAACGATATTTATCAGAACAATCCAACATCACCAATATATCAAAACTGAATTTTTTATTATATCGAAATGGTCTTATTAACTCTGAACCCTTCAAAAAAGTGTACTCCCTTGGTGTAGGGCTTTGATTAACAATAACTGCTGTCTTTCCTATTTTTTTTAAAAGATTGTAGAGTGCAATCTCGGAGCCCAATGCATCTCCCTCAGGACATTGATGAGTGGTAATCAAGAATGTTCTACTTTTCTTTATACAATCGATAACCTTTCCAATGCTCATATTATTTTCCTTTCCATAATTCTTTCCTTTCTAATATTAATTTATTTTGTGTCTCTGGTTGGCAACTATTACCTAACTGCCCTCTCTCTGCTCCTTTATCTTATCGAGTTTCTCTTCAATTCTAATACTATACTCGGCAGAATGATCGAGTTTAAATGAGATATCAGGCGTAAAACGCAATTTTACTCTCTGGGCAATTAAACAACGGATAAAGGCCTTTGCACTCTCCAGGGCATCACGTGTTAACTTTTGCTCTCTCTCTCCACCAAGAACACTAAAATAGACTCGCGCATACCTCAAATCCGAGGTCAATTCAACGCGCATAATTGTAACAAATCCCAAACGAGAATCCCGCAGTTCATGATGGACGATATTACTTATCTCGCGTTTAAGAGCAGCTATCACCTTCTCATGTCTAAGCCCCATTATGCCATCTCCATATTGTAATCTACTATACTAACCTGGCTAAAATTCTCAACAAAATTAATTATTTTACTCAATTGACCATCTATATATCGTCTGTCTCTACCTACTCCTACGACAACCAAAGTAGATCTCTGCCATTTATCATGATCGTCTATCTCGCTTATCGCTATATTAAATTTATTACGTAAACGAGCTTTCAGGCTATGTAGAATCATTCTCTTAGACTTTAAAGAATTTGAATTACCAATAAATAGAACTATCCTAAGGATGCCGATAATCATCACTTATTCAAACCTACATACTATTAAGTGATTATCAACAAAAACGAGATATCCACTCTAACGCCTCTTGCCTTGAATTAATCTTCCCGTCTAATTGCAAATAAAGTAAGCGGGTTAATATCTTCCTAAAGTCTGGGCTCGGCCTTAATCCTATTTGCGTCAAGTCTCTACCAGAAATATAAACCCGTGCTCCATTATAATATTCGAAGAAATTCTTGATATGGGAATCTAAAAATCTATTTTTGTATTTGGCCTTAATAAGCAGGATTGTCTCGAAACTCAATGGCTCTAAAATTCGATAAATCTGACTTGGTGATATATCTTTTTTACTTATACATTTAACTTTCTGTCGAGAAAATTTATAATAAGAAATTATTCTCTTGATTTCTCCTTTACGAAAACCGAACCTTTTACAAATTCTATCTACCTGATTAGCATTCAAGTTACTTACGATACCTACAAAATACATCAACCAAACATCTAACTCTCTGCCTTTAGGAAAATTGTTATAGAACCAATTAATCTCTCTTTTGACCGCTCTCAGATAATCAAGATTTGATCTGTCTAACTTAATGTGTGGATGGATAAAATTAAAACCGACTAATTGCTTCATACGCAAGATGCACCTAATAACCTCTGGTTCTCTTAACATAAGAATAATCTCATCTCTTAACCTGTGGGGACTGACGCATCTCAACATATTAGCCTTGGCTGATTCCTTTAATAATCTTAACGTATGCGGCTCGATTCGAAATCCAAGTCTCTGCTCAAAACGCACTGCCCTGAGTATCCGTGTAGGATCATCGATAAAACTCAGATTATGTAATATCCGAACAAACTTCAATTTTAGATCGCGCTTACCATGATAGAAATCAATCAAACTGCCAAATCTATCAGGCATCAAATCAATGGCCAAGGTATTAATCGTGAAATCTCTTCGTGCCAAATCATCCTGTAATGCACCTGCTGAAACCAGCGGCAAGCTGCCAGGTTCCTGATAAATCTCAGAACGACATGTTGCTATATCCAGCTTTATCTTATTAGATATCATCAATGTAGCCGTACCAAAACGAGGATGAGTAACTAATCTACCTGTAACCTTCCGTGCTAACTCAGAACCAAAAGCCAAACCATCTCCTTCTATTACTATATCCAAATCAAAATTATCAACCCCTAAAATTAAATCTCTAACAACACCTCCCACCAAATAAGCACGAACTCCCTGTTTTCTTGCAACCCTACTCGCTAAATTTATTAATTTATCTATATCTTTAGGCAAATTATCTAAATAATTTTTCATATTTTAATCTCTTATCAGACAAAACAGATTATCCTAAGGTCTAGGATGGAACCTACTGTGTATTATTTTTAATCTATCCTTGTTAATATGAGTATAAATCTGAGTGGTTGATATATCACTATGCCCGAGCATCTCCTGGACACTCCTCAAATCAGCTCCTCGCTCTAAAAGATGTGTAGCGAAAGAGTGTCTTAAGATATGCGGTCGTATCTCTTTCTTAATTTTCGCCTGGCGTGCATATCTCTTCATCATCTTCCAAATTGACTGTCTGGATAATCTCTTATTAAGACGACTGAGAAATAATTCATTACCAGATCGTCTCTTTAAATATATGGGTCGCTCTCTTTCTAAATATCTCTTTAATGAAACAATTGCCTTTTTTCCCAAAGGTACAATGCGTTCTTTATTTCCCTTGCCTATACAACGAACAAATCCCACCTCTAGATTAACATCCTCGAGTTTCAATCGAGTCAATTCTGATACACGCAAACCAGTAGCATATAAAACCTCTAAGATTGCTCTATCTCTAAAACCTCCTCTTTTACGCAAATCAGGTTGAGCAATTAATGACTCTACTTCTTGCACAGAAAGCGTAGATGGTATCTTTCTCCATAATCTCGGAGAATCTATGAGGCTTGTTGGGTCTTGTTTAATAATCTTTTCTCTTACCAGGAATCTATAAAATGTTTTGATTGCGGCTAGTTTACGGACAATAGAATTTGCACTCAGTCCGTTTTCTTTTAATCTCAACATAAAATCGGATATATGATTCTTATCAACATCCTCTAATGAATTGATGCGCCGTTGCTCTTCTAGATAATCCACGAAAAACTTTAAATCCCTGCGATAAGATGAAATTGTATTCTGGCTCAAACCACGTTCTACCCATAGATAATTAAGAAAGATATCGATGAACTCCCGCATCATCATCCACTATTTATAGTAATCATTTGATTAATATCAATGGCTATTATTTCACTCAGATAAAAAAGGGTTGCTTTGCTTTTCTGCTCCAATTGTAGTCTCTGGACCATGCCCAGGATAAACCTTAGTCTGATTATCTAAGACAAATAATTTTGTCTCTATTGACCTCCTCAACTGCTCAAAAGAACCAAGGGGACAATCTGTACGCCCGATACCCTGATAGAATAAAGTGTCTCCAGAAAAAAGAATATTTTCTTTAGGTTCTCTCAATAAGATACAGATACCTCCCGGTGTATGTCCGGGGGTATGCAAAACCTGCATCTTAATTCCATCGCATTCAATTATCTGTCTATCCTCGAGTAGACAGCGAGGAGAATTTATCTGCAAGGGCATAGCAAGAAATCTGGATAGATTCAAATTAGGATTATCCAAGAAATCAATATCATCTTTATGTATATGTACGCAAACACCAAAAGCATCGTCCACCCCTATATGGTCGATGTGTCCATGAGTATTAATTATTAAACCAGGTTTTAGATTATATCTACTTAATACGCTATTAATCTTATCCTCTTCTGCACCGGGATCAATTAGAACAGCCTTACCACCTTCACATTTTGCTAAAATATAGCAATTTACCTCATATAAACCAACGCAAGCTTTCTCTAATATCATCTCAAATGATTTTTTATTTTAGGAAAGGAGAACTCCTTAAAGATATTGCGTTTTAGGCTTTCCGCTCTAATTTTATGAATTGCTGTTTTGGTTCCATAAATATCCTTGACTATATCATTCTCTAAAAGACGTGATTTCTCTATATAGATCTCCAATTCTTTTTGTTTTTCTTCAAATAAAAGATGTCTCATCTCAAGTAAGTTTTTAATCGCTTCTTCAATACATGTCTTTCGCTTCTTATGACTGGCTGCAGAACCTAAAGCAGAAATCAATTCTTCCTGCCAAGATTGCCAGTAGAGAAAATATTGACGGTAACGCTGTTCAACAGGGATATCCAAGGGGGAATAATCCTCCGGCACCAAGACGGGGCTCTCAATCTTATCCTTTTTTGGTTTACGAGTAAATTTTTTAACAAATGCCTCGCACCCAGAGATGGATATAAAAGTACAGAAAATGAAGAGGGTAATTAATATTTGATAGATTATTCTTTTTGGTTGATATCTATCCATTTTGGCATCGTCTCCTCTCTTAATGGCCAAGTTACAAGATAATTATAAGCTTTAAATTGTGCAATCATACATAGTAATCTAAGATGCCTCTACTAGTTTAGAAAACTCTTCTTCATCAATAATCTTTATCCCTAACTGTTTCGCTTTAGCAAATTTTGCACCTGGATTATCGCCTGTTACCACGATATCAGTATTCCTGCTCACGGTAGAACTAACCCTTCCTCCAAATCGACGTACTAAATCCTCAGCTTCAAAACGCCTAAAATCCTTCAACTCACCAGTAAAAACAACGGTCTTGCCGTTAAGAGGGAACTTCCTCACCTCTAAAGGAGATTCCTCTGTATTTAACCCAGCTGTCTTTAAGTCTTTAACGAGCTGCTTTGCTACTTTGCTATTAAAAAAATCTACTATACTCTCAGCCATCACCTGTCCTATCTCATGTATTGCTACCAAATCAGAAACCTTGGCTTTCATAAGTCTATCCAGATTGCTAAATCTTTGTGCCAGGATAACTGCTGCCTTCTCTCCCACATGCCTTATACCTAAAGCATATAGAAGCCTCGAGAGGGGTCGTTTCTTACTATTCTCTATTGCTCTCAATAAATTATCTGCTTTTTTATCTTTAAATAACTCTAAACTCAATAACTGTTCTTTGCTCAGATGATAAATATCTATAAGACTCCGGACTAATCCTTTCTTAACTAATTGTGCCACAACAGATTCTCCCATTCCTTCAATATCCATAGCGGATCTGGAAGCAAAGTGGAGTAACCCTCTTTCCAATTGGGCTGGGCAAGAGGGGTTTATACAACGGTAGGCAACCTCCTCCTCGCTCTCTTTCACTACCTTCCCCTTACATATCGGGCAGAATAAAGGTATCCTAACCGCTTTCTTACCACGGCTCTGTACCACCTTAACAACTTTCGGTATAACCTCTCCTGCACGCTCAATTAGTACACGATCTCCTTCTTTGATACCTAAACGCCTTATCTCATCAAAATTATGAAGCGTGGCATGTCTGATAGTAACCCCTCCGCACTCAACAGGTTTAAGCTCAGCCACAGGAGTAATCACTCCTGTTCTCCCTACTTGAAGATTAATCCTCACTACCTCAGTAGTGGCCTGATGGGCGGGAAATTTATAAGCTATTGCCCAACGTGGACTCTTCATCGTAGAACCTAATGCATTCTGATAATCTAACCTATTTATTTTAATTACAACTCCATCAATATCATAAGGGAGCTCTCTTCTTCTCTCCTGCCAATCCAAACAAAATCTCTTTACCTCCTGGGCACTTTTGCAAAGCTTAGAAAATGGATTAATGGGTAATCCCCAATTCCTAACAAGTGCGAGAAACTGCCAATGGCTCTTTATCTCTGCTCCCCGATAATCCCCCAAAGAATGGGCGAGAAAATTAAGATTTCTCCCGGCAACAACATTTGTATCTAATAATTTTAACGATCCTGCTGCTGCATTGCGAGGATTCGCAAAGAGTACCTCGTTGCTCTTTTGTCTTTCTTTATTAAGCAAGATGAAATCGTGATATTTCATATAAACCTCTCCTCGCACCTCCAGCAACCCAGGTAAATTCTCACCAAGTAAAACTAAGGGTATTGAGCGGATGGTTCTTAAGTTTTGAGTTACATCCTCGCCTTGCTCTCCATCTCCGCGAGTTGCCCCTAAGGCGAATCTGCCATTCTCATAAGTAAGATTCGCACTTACCCCATCTATCTTTAATTCTACAACATATTCTATATTTTCCTCGTTTAGAGCCTTCTGCACACGTTCATTCCAGTCATCTAATTCCTCAAAGGAGTAAACATTATCCAAAGAGAGCATCTTCCTTCTATGTCTAACTACCCTAAAACCCTCCTGAAGCTCACCACTTACTCGTTGAGTAGGAGAATCCTGGCTGACAAATTGAGGATATTTTTTCTCTAATTCTTTTAATTCCCGCAATAAATCATCATATTCTTTATCTGAGACCTCGGGTTGCGCAAGGACATAATACAAATAATCATGTCTTCTAATCTCTTCTCTCAATCTCTCTATCTTTTTCTTTATAGCCTCAGACATACAATTTATTTATCAGTTCTTCATAAGATAGATATTTGTGTATGAATTATATTCCATATTCAGAATTGATATATACTCTATCGGGGAGGTGGGACTTGAACCCACGACCTCGACGTCCCGAACGTCGCGCGCTAAGCCAAACTGCGCCACTCCCCGCTATCCCCTTACTCAAGGTACTGGCAGAATCGTCTATAGTGTATTAGGGTTATATCTATATTCTCTCAGCTCAATAACTCTCTGAATCTCAAGGCGTTCTTGATAGCAAAACCCTGAGCGTCATTATTAAAAAAGGCGAATATATCCTTTTTCTTCTTAAACCTGTGAACAAAGTTTGCCCATCTTCTTAATTCTCTATCTGTATAATTAGAAGTATAAAGCCTCTCTCCGCCGTGAAAGCGTAAATAAAGGAAGTCAGCGGTAATTATCTTTCTGCAAGGAAAACGCGGTGAATGTGCGATGCATAGACATACATTAAACTCTTTAAGCAACTGATAGGTCTCTTTGTCAAACCATGTAGTATTTCTAAATTCAAAACAGTGTTTAAGTTTTGTTCTTTTTAATAATTTGATAAATGACTCTAATAGAGAAATATCTTTCTTCAGGCTGGGAGGCAATTGCCACAAAACCAGAGCCAGTTTCTCTCTTAACCCTAAGGCATTATTGATAAATAGACCGAGTGGCTGCTTTATTTCTTTAAGCCTCTTAATATGAGTGATAAAACGTGAACCCTTAACTACAAAATGAAAATTTTCTGGCGTTTTATGATACCAATCTTGAAATGTAGTCTTTCTTATTAGTCTATAGAAGGTAACATTTAGTTCTACGCAATTAAAAAAATTAATGTAATACTCCAGCCACCTTGAGGGAGATAACTTTTCCGGATAAAAAACCCTCCTCCAATGTTGATAATTCCATCCGCTTGTACCAATAAATATCATCCTTATATAGCCCTGTTTATCTCAAGTTATCTTTTGTACAATTTGTCAGATTAGTATAGCAGAATTTATTTAAGTTTACAATAATTAAGGAGAGTGTATATGCCTTACACCGAGGAGATCACCGGTTGTTATAAAAACTTATCTATCTGCCAGTAAGAGGGTTTTCAATTTGTCGGTTTCGATATTAACCTTATCCGAAGACCCCTTGAAGCCTAAGGTGGTATTCTTAAGAGTGTGCGGTATGATATAAACTGAAATAATATTCCCTCTTTTGTTTTGTACAGTCAGGCTTATACCGTCTACCGCTATAGAATCCTGTACAATAATCCTGCGAGCTACGTCTATAGGTACAGCGATATCAAGGCGTAAGCTACTCTGAACAAACGACCTTCTGCGAATAATCCCCATACAATCAATATGCCCATAGACGAAGTGACCGCTAAGTCTATCTCCGAGCTTTAAAGAAGATTCCAAATTTACTTTATCCCTAATACGCAGTGCACCCAAATTTGTGGATTTCAGAGTCTTAAACATCACCTCAAAGGTAAGTATATTATTATATTTTTTTATTACTGTAAGGCATACACCGTTCACCGCGATGCTGTCTCCAATATTAACATTCTTAAATGTATCATTTGAAGATACCTCCAGTAAGGTAATCTGACCGGTATGTCGAATTCTGTAAACCTCACCCAATTCCCCAATTATGCCATTAAACATAGGTATATGGTTGTACAGATTTAAGTAAGGTAGATCATTTGATATATCCCTCAACCAGAAAGTCCTCACCAATACGCCTTAGATGTATATTGCTTAACCTGAAGGCCTTATCTGGATGAGTAACGCCTTTACCCATCACAGAACTTATCGCTTCTTTCCCTCCGATAATCCTGGGGCTAATAAAAAACATAACCTTATCCACTAATCTCTCATCAAATAATGAACCAATTAATGTGCCGCCCCCTTCCACTAGGATGTTCGTTATACCTAATCTCGCTAGCTTCTTCATCATATCACGTAGATTAACCCATCCTTCCTTTTCTTTAACTTCTAGAATCTTAGCCTTTTGAGAGAGGATATCTCTGTTCACTGTCTCCTGACCGGGAGTCGCCCGGAGTGTGACGATAATTACCGGTGGATTCTTAAATACCTCTGCCTGATAAGGAATACTCAAATGGCTATCTACAATAATCTTACTTAAATGTTTAGATAGAGAAGCTGCCTGTAGTTTAGGATTATCTCTAAGGATTGTATTTACCCCTACCATTATAGCATCAAATTTGTCGCGCAGGCGATGAACATATTCACGTGCCCTATCAGAGGTAATCCACTGAGAATTCCCACGATGGGTAGCTATTCTCCCATCCAGTGATTGTCCAACCTTTACAGTAATATAAGGAATTTTCTGAGTTATATATTTTATAAAAAACTCATTAATTCTTCTAATCTTATCTTCCATAAATCCCACTTGTACATCTATGCCATGTCTACGCAGAATCTCAATGCCCTTACCGTTATTTAGCGGATTGGGATCAATCATACCTACTATTACCTGCTTTACTCCACTTTTAATAATCATATCTGTGCAGGGCGGCGTACGACCAAAATGTGAACAAGGTTCAAGGGTTACATAGAGAGTAGCATCTACTGCACGCCCTCCAGCCAAACTGAGAGCCACTACCTCAGCATGAGGTAATCCTACTCTTCTATGGTACCCTCGAGCTATAACCTTACCATTCTTTACCACTAAAGCCCCCACTAACGGATTAGGAAAAGTCTTACCTTCAGCTCGTAGAGCCTGCCGTATTGCTAAGTTCATATAATAAGCGTGATCTCTATTCATAGTAATCTCGTCTCTAATCAGACTTCGCTATGTCTTCTCTTATCTTATCCAGAATCCCATTAACGAACTTTCCCGCCTCTATGCCAGAGAAACACTTAGCCAATTCAATTGCCTCGTTAATGGTTACTTTTGGAGGGATGTCAGGACGGTATAACAACTCAAAACAGGCCTGGCGGAGAATATTGCGGTCTACTACAGCCATACGCTTAAGCTCCCAGTTCTTAGCATACTGGGCAATCTTACGATCGATTATCTCGCAGTGCTTCTGTATGCCCTCGATCAATTCTAAAGCAAATTGCTTTACTGAAGAATCTACTCCTCGTATCTGATTATCCCATAAATCATCCACAGATACAGGAGATTTATCCTGAGTAATATCTATCTGATAAAGAATCTGCAAAGCAAGATGACGCGCCTTTGTCCGTCTTCTCATCGTTTAACATAAATAATTTTATACATCATTCTCAATTATCACCTAAGAAGACTGACTATCTGAATCTCCACTTGAATATATCTTCTCCGTTGAGACTACCAAACTATTAATTATCGCTTAAGAAGATTGGCCATTTCAATTGCATTCAAAGCTGCGTCACGTCCTTTATTGCCATCTTTGGTGCCTGCCCGTTCAATTGCCTGCTCAATAGTATCAGCTGTAATTATCCCGAATATAACAGGAAGACCTGTATCCAAAGAAACTCTGGCAATCCCTTTAGCTACCTCAGATGCAATATATTCAAAATGAGGGGTGGAGCCACGAATAACAGCAGCTAAACAAATCACTGCGTCTATCGATTTAGACCTAGCCATCCTCTGAGCCAATAAAGGAATCTCGAAAGCACCGGGTACCCAGGTAAGACTAATATCCTCCTGCTTTACGCCATGCCTCAGCAAGGTATCCAAACATCCATTCACCAAGTCCTTGGTGATAAAATCATTAAAGCGCGAGGCAACTATCCCGAACTTCCTTCCTTTGGCTATCAAATTTGCTTCAATTACCTTAACCATCCTTACCTCCTTCTATTCTTATCAACAATACACTAATTATTAAGAATTATTCGGTGTCTTATATTTTGAGTTGATGTCCTAACTTCTCCTTCTTGGTTTTGAGGTAACGGAAATTTAGAGCATTTGGCTCGGCCTGTAAGGCAACCCTTTCTATTACAGTCAGTCCATACCCCTCAAGCCCCACTATCTTACGTGGATTATTGGTTAAAAGACGAATGCGCCTCAATCCCAAATCAACCAGAATCTGGGCCCCGATTCCATAATCACGCAAATCTGGACCAAGACCAAGCGCCTCATTTGCCTGAACCGTATCTAAACCTCTATCCTGGAAATTATAAGCGTGGATCTTATTCAATAATCCTATCCCCCTGCCTTCCTGATTCATATATAGGATAACCCCCTTTTTCTCCTTAGAGATCATCTCCATGCTCTTTCGTAGCTGCCAACCGCAATCACAACGCAGGGAAGCAAATACATCTCCTGTTAAACAGCGTGAATGAACCCTAACCAGAACCGGCTCCTCTTTGAGATTGCCCATTGTTAGCGCTATATGCTTTTCATCATTAATTATATTTCGGTACAAAATAAGCTGGTAAGCACCAAATTCGGTCGGCAACTGAGTAGACACAACCCTTTCTATTAATATTTCTTTTCTCCTGCGATATTCAATTAAATCAGCTATTGAACAAATCTTGAGATTGTGGATTTTAGCGAAATCCAGCAATTGCGGCAGTCTGGCCATTGTTCCATCCTCATTCATAATCTCACAGATAACCCCTGCTGGATACAACCCTGCAAGACGCATCAGATCTACAGCCGCCTCGGTATGGCCAGCCCTTACTAATACGCCTCCCTTCTGCGCCTTTAGGGGAAACACATGCCCTGGACGAAATAAATCCTCCGGCTGAGTCTTGGGATTTGCTAAAACCTCAATAGTCCTTGCACGATCATAGGCAGATATTCCTGTAGTTATACCACGCGCGGCATCTACCGAAATCATCCAAGAGGTGGAAAAGGGAGACTTCTGCTGGTCTGGCAAATGCCCACTAGACATAGGATACAACTTAAGCTGCTCTGTACGCTCCTCTTCTAATGGCACACAGATAAGACCTCTGCCAAATTTAACCATAAAGTTTATATCATGAGGACGAGCAAATTGAGCAGCCATAACTAAATCGCCTTCATTCTCACGATCCTCATCGTCAACCACAATTACCATTCTGCCTGTTCTTAAATCATCTAAAATATCTGATATATTCTGAAACATATACTCTCCATAAATAATTTATCCCGAAGAATACTCTCCGGGACACCCTTTAGTCTTCTCCCATCTAGACTATACTATCGGCCCTCGACTCTCACGAGGTCTATCCCGCACATGCGGGACTCGCGGGCTTTACCGCCGGTCGGGAATTTCACCCTCCCGTCGTTTATAAAGACGGGCCGCCACCTTTATGGCGAATGCCCCGAAGACTAAACTAAGGTTATTATAAAATAAAAACAATTATTGTCAAGAGATTTAACTTAGATATAATATAGTTAATGAATAGAATTGTAGTAAGTTTAAGCCGAATATTAATAGACCGCGGTAAAACCGTGGCGGTTGCTGAATCATGCACAGGAGGGCTACTGGCAAATCTACTTACTAATATACCGGGTAGCTCCCGATATTTCCTACTCGGGATAATCCCATATAACAGTCGATTAAAGGCCTCCTTACTTAAAATACCTGCCCTACTAATTAAAAGATATGGAGCAGTCTCTATGCAAGTATCTAAGCTCATGGCGCAAAACGTAAAAAGGATAGCCTCTGCCGATTGCGGCATAGGGATTACCGGAATAGCTGGACCTCTGGGTAATACACCCACAAAACCCATTGGAACAGTCTTTATCTCTGTAGCTACTAAAAGAAAGGTAATTAGCAGGCGATTCCACTTTTTAG
The DNA here is from genome assembly GCA_029932935.1 of Candidatus Omnitrophota bacterium. Lineage (GTDB taxonomy): Bacteria > Omnitrophota > Gorgyraeia > Gygaellales > JAHJCI01 > JAOZPD01. The sequence continues at coordinate 12,721 of JAOZPD010000005.1, forward strand.
GTAACCGCTTAGAGATAAAAAGGAAAGCTGTCCTCAAGGCTATTGCTATGTTAAAAGAATCTCTTCTAAAGAAAGAAATTAATTAGATATATTTTTTTAGGAAAGAAACTGGCAAGATAAGAGTTATCTTACCTAAGGCACTACTGAATAAATAATAATTTAGAATAAATGCGAACCTTTATTGCTATAGAATTACCCGAGAAAACCAAGGCAGAATTAGGAAATATACAAGAGGAATTAAAGCTGACTGGTGCAGATGTAAAATGGGTTAAACCAGAAAATATTCATCTTACTTTAAAATTCTTAGGGGAAATAGACAAGGGGCTGCTGAAAAAAATTAGTTCGATTCTCATAGAAATCTCTTCTCGGAATAAATACTTCAATATATGCCTATCTAAACTGGGAGTATTCCCTAACCTAAAATATCCTCGCGTAATATGGATTGGCTTGAACGATAACCAACAAGTTGTAGATATTGCTGAAGCCTTAGAGAAACAACTGATTAGAATCGGACTACCCGCTGAATCCAGACCTTTTACTGCTCATATTACTTTAGGCAGGATACGTTCTCATAGAAATCACAAAAAATTAATTGAGAAATTAGAACTTATTAATAAAGATCTCTCTTATTGGTCAGATTTTAAGGTATCGAGGTTAATCTTATTCAAAAGCACACTTACTCCCCAAGGACCAATATATGAATCACTATTCAGTTGTCCATTAGCTAATCTGTAGATGCTCTTCTTATCTTAAACAGACCTCCTGCCCTCAAGAGCGGAGGCGAGAGTTGTGGCATCTACATATTCCAAATTAGCTCCAGAGGGAATCCCCATTCCAATACGGGTAAGCTTAATATGGGTGGGTTTAAGCAATTGAATTAGGTATAAAGCCGTGGCTTCTCCTTCTGCATCCGCATCCATAGCTAAGATTATCTCATGAATATTACCTTGTTTTATTCTCGAGAGCAAACTCGCAATTTCAAGTTCTCTATGGTCTCTACCCTCCAATGGCGATATAGCCCCTCCAAGTACATGATATAATCCATTAAAATTCCCGCTCTTCTCAATCGCCATTACATCCTGAGGATTCTCCACTACACATATCAACGTACGATCACGTCTTCCGTCTCTACAGATTGCACATATCTCTGATTCGCTAAAATTCCGACAGAGACGACAGAGACGAATACTCCTCTTCACCTGATAAATGCTCTGAACCAAAAACTTCACCTCATCCTCTGGGGCATGGAGAATATAACTGACGATTCGCTCAGCACTACGTCTACCAACGCCCGGTAACTTCATCAAGTATTGAATGAGTCTCTTTATGGAATCTGGATACCCCATAACAATAAATAATTATTTTAGATCAATCGAGCATTAAATGCATTTATCGCTGAATGAATAAATGAATCGTTCCTTCTCTTCTCATCCTCTACGTCTTCCTTAGAATCAGTCACGCTGAGAATAAAATTTACACGAAGATTATTGTTCAAAAACTGCGATATAGTCTTTTCAATTAACAACTTATTTTCTCTCTTCTGTAGAGCTTCTTTATGTAGCGAACAGTTGCCGGAAAACGAAATAGTCAAAAGGTCATTTTCCAGTTTCAGAGGTTTGCCTTCTGACAAAAATGTTGCCACAGACATCTTTGTTTTACCTAAAATCTCGATAAGTTCAGCCCAACATCTCTTAATCTCCTTAAGTGCCGCACTGGCATCCTTAACACAGCCACAGGAGACATTATCCGAGTTCTCCCTATTAATGTCGGCGGTATCCTGATTTTGCATTACCGCTGGATTAACCGATGACGACATTGGTATCTTTTCCCTCTCCCGATCAAGCTCAATTAAATCTACTTTCGAAGAAGATAATCCTAGTTTACCCCTTTTATTATGATTGATTGTTATCTTGTTATCGGATGCAGATAAGTTTACATCTATCTTATGATTATGGGTCTTTGAATTGCCTTCATCTGAATATCTATCCGTACATCTTCCACTGACACTCGCCTGGTTCTGTAATTCTGCCTGATTACTCTTTGGGCATCCTCTCGAAGAGAGATCCAACGGTCTTTTCTCACGTGTAAGTCTAACCAGATTGATCTCTAAAGGGATTACCGAA
>JAOZPD010000005.1:14943-25492 GCA_029932935.1 Candidatus Omnitrophota bacterium
CGGTCTTTTCTCACGTGTAAGTCTAACCAGATTGATCTCTAAAGGGATTACCGAAGAATCCATCTTTTTAGATAATTCCTGGGTTGTAACCAAGATATTAAACATATCCAGCATCTCCTCCAAGCTGAAACGTTCACTTTGAGTATATAGCCTTTTTACTATTTCTAAAGGTAAATCTATAAGTTGTGCATCTGCCTGACTTACCTTAGCTACAATAAGGTTACGAAAATGCTCGATAATATTATTCAAGATTATAGTACTGTCTTTTCCCTGCATAAGCATAACGTTCAATATATTCAGTACTCCTTGTGCATCCTTATTTATTATCTCATCGGCAATCTTAAAAAGTGTTTCCTGCTCTAAAATGCCTAAAAGCGAAGAGACATCCGAGATTAATATTTTATCCTTAGAAAACGAGGTTAATTGATCTAATATGGATTCGGCATCTCTTAAGGAACCTTGTGCTGCACGAGCAATAGTAAAAAGAACCCCCTGCTCCAACTTAATTTTCTCTTGGGCCACAATTCTCTTGAGTTGATTAATTATATCCACTACCTGGATCCGTCTAAAATCCACACGTTGACAACGGGAAAGAATAGTTGCCGGAATCCTATCCACCTGAGTAGTAGCAAAGATAAATTTAACAAACTCCGGAGGTTCCTCTAACGTCTTTAAAAGTGCATTAAACGCCTCATTGGTTAACATATGTACTTCGTCAATAATATATATCTTGAATCGGCCGCTAGAAGGCGCAAACCTAACACTTTCTCTTAATGCCCTTATTTCATCAATGCCGCGATTAGAAGCACCATCTATCTCAAGAACATCAAGGCTGCGGCACAGGGTAATCTCGCGACAGGAAACGCATTCCTGACAGATATTTACGGTAGGCCCCCTCTTGCAATTCAATGCCTTAGCTAATATTCGAGCGGTAGAGGTTTTCCCCACTCCTCGCGGACCGGCAAATAGATAAGCGTAAGCTAAACGTCCTTTTTGGATAGAATTTTTTAGAAGGTTGACGGCGTGATCCTGACCAACAATCTGATCAAAATTCTGTGGTCGCCATTTTAAGGCGAATATCTGATAAGGCATATTAATCTGTATAATAGATTTATGATGGCTCTTTAAATAACTAAGAGATAAATTCTCTCTTTTTCCTTTCCGTCGAAAACATATTACCACATAGCATATTTATTGTCAAGAAATTACGTCTTTCTAAATATATCTTTATTCAATTAATAGGCTCCCATGGTTACCTTGAGAGCTACATTGAAATCCGAACCACGGGTGGTTGACTCAAAGTTTTTTATTAGAACTAAGCAGTCGCCATAGCTGCAATGACAGCTGCGCCGAGGCCTGAACCATCGGTGGTTAACTCAAAGGATATCTTATCCGAACGGTCTTCCTTAAAGATTCCCATAGATATTTCTCTAATAGCCATCCTCATCTCATCTCTGAAAGCAGGGTGTTTCTCGAAGAGGCTTCCATCCATAGCTATAGCATGACGGCGTTCAATATATTTGTCTATATGCATTATTATAGCGAATATAACAGCGGCAGTTATACGTGCAGCACGCCTAGAAACTATCGCACATATTCTCTTAACAATCTCTACATCCTCTAAACTAATATGCCTACCTCTTATGCCCCATTGGATAAGTTTAGAGCGTACTACTCGCAGCGTATCAGAGGAATCTGCAATTATCTCTGTCATAAAAGGAGTAGGGAAACTGTCCTTTTGTAAAAGCATAGACATCTCTTCCTCTGTAATCTTACCCTGGAATAAAAGCTTCTTTTTTATCAAATCAATCAATACTAACCTGGTCAACTCTCCCAAATACAGCCCAGAAATCATCTTCTCGGCTATCTGTTCGCCCCTATTTGTTGAATTCTTGTCAAGAAGCCTATCGTATATATTCTGCCGAATTTTATTAAAATTACCCGATTCAATATTGATAACCATTTTTTGCTTGCCATACCTTTTTTTTGTTTCCTCTGTCAACGAATGAATATTTTCTATTCGCTCAATATAGCAAAAATTAGTACCTGTTCCTACAATACCACCAATATCGCAATCTGAATCATAATATCTTCTGGAGAGCAGTGTACCCACTGTATCATTATTTAAAGATACCACATTAACAATATCGCCCAGGCCTTCCTGTTGGATAATCTTTTTGAAGAGAGAAACGACATCTTTATCAAAAAGATCCTCCAGGCGAAATCCCTTAGAGCATCTCTTAAGTATAGCTCGGTCGATATCTGTCTGTATTACGGGAAAGGAAAACGTAAAACCTGCTGGATACGGTTTATTATATCCATATTTTGTGATGCGAGTATGATGTTTTATCAAAAACATTTTTATGTATTTAGCAAGGATAATAAACAGTTCATCTGCCTTTAACTGAGTACAATCGTAATCAATCCCTTTCCTCCTTTCAGTCTCTGTGGCTTTAAGGCTGTATTTCTCAATAATTATCCTTCGCTGGTTCTTATCTGGCGAGAGATAGACCATAAGTACACGGAATGTTGAACCTCCTAAATCTAATGCTAAAAATATACCGCTCTCTTTACCTGTGGGAATACCTACAAATGTAGGTAGCATTGCCAACGAACACCCTCTCTTGGCTTCTAAACCATCTCTCATCTCATCACAAAATGCCTTTACAACCCGAAGTAAACCATCGGAGGATAATTGAAAACTATTACCGTAACCAAATATCGCCTTTTCTCTTTTTGATATTACACCCAACATAGACATCTTGCTTATAAGTGATAAAGGCAATTCGTTAAGGTTCTCTGCATAGGGAGCCGACCCACAGAAAGCAGCATTACTGGAGATATTAATACTAAAGCGTGAACGCATCAACATTTCATATTTTCTATAAAATTCATATCTACGTATAGCCCTTAACTTAGACATCCTGTAGTTCAGTATACCTCCTTTCTGTTTAATAATCTGTAATAGATAAAGGGGTATATCTACCAAGGCAACCATCTCCTTGGCTGAGGCACGTGCATTTCTTATCACATCCTGGGCAAATGACTGAGGGCCAGATGAAGAGGCATTTAATACAGGAGCATATGGCGCCTGCGTGGGATAAAAGTAATTAAATGCATTATAGAAACTCTGCAATTCCTCATCAGTTAAAACTACACTAACCTTTGAAGCATCCACCCCAATTCTGTCCCATACTCCAGCCCATTGGAAAAGTATAAGATCATTACTGAGTGACCCCTTTTTAAAAAGCTCAAATAAGGCAAGGTATACTCCTATTTCTGTATTAGAATGACTGCTGAAATCAGGAAATCCCTCTCCATTAAAAACAACCATTTTAGGAGCAATGTCCTTAATTAAATCTTCAATCAAATTAATATCGTCGTCCTCTATAGTTAGACCCCTTCCGGGGATACCGTAAAAACTCATCTTTAATGGCCAGTGGATATTCTTATAAGAAATACCTAAGAACATCAACCCAGAAGCAGCCTCAGTAAATCTAACTGATGTTTTAAGAAAACGCATAATATCTATATCTACCTCTGCACCCTGTTTTTTCCTGTATTCAACATTGGCTAAAAACTTCCTTAAATTTAAGATGTCTGTTCTATTTATAAATCTATTCCTAAATATCTTTCTTATCTTACCTTCTAAATCATACCTTTCATTTAAATCTATCAATAAAAGCTTCGCGCGTATCATCATCTCTCTCTTATTCATATAAGACAATACATTATAGTCTAAATGGCGAGCCTGAGCTGAGCCTATTCTCTCTTTAATTAATTCTTTCAACAAGCTCTCTTTAATCTGTGGCCTGAGCCTATCTATTTCTCTCTGACTCAACCTGCCGGCAACCCCCAGAAGACCTAAGACGTAATCACTGTATACACCGGTAAATCCTGAAGAGGTATAACAAGTATGTATATTATAATGTGGTGCCATCTCTTTTAAAATGTGCATCATCGCCAGAAAATCATCGTCCATATGAGGTGTAATACAGAGTATATTATCTCCTCTTTCCATACCCCATCCTCGTAGTTTCTCCACAATCTGAAAGGGACGAATAACCCCGGATGATATCTCAGACGACACCATCTCTTTTATTCGCTCAAAATCTACTTTTGTCCTTCTTAAAAATAATCTTAAATTGGAAAGGTTAACTTTGCAATTATTGTGAATATGCATCATTACATCTTTGCCCATAACAGAATATAAACCTTTCAATCTATCTGCTATAGAGTTAAAATCAATGGCTAATATCCTACAGTTGCTAAATGCAGCAATCTGTATAAGGAATTTGCGCATATTTCCTATAGACCAATACTCTTTAGGTAGAATTTGGAATTCCCAAGGATATCTTTTGACGCGCAACTCTCTGGCCGAATTCTGGTCTAATATGTATATAGTGCGGTAATTGCGGATTAAACTCAAAGGATACCTATTCTCGTACCCATTCTCTAATGCCTTAACTATAGAACGGCTTTTTAGATTACCCGTAGCTATAATAATTACAATAGACCTCCTCAAAATATTATCTGCTTCTGACCAGCATCTATCTTTATATTTATATTGACGATATATCATCTCCATTGGGCCATAGGTTATAAAGCCAAATCTCGGTATCCTTACTCCATTAAAGGTCACAAACATATTCTTAATCCCCCCCAGCTCCTTGGCGTGAGAGGCGCAGATATGAAAGGTTGCATCGCAATCGTTAACTGCTCCTATAAAACATGTTTGCTCATGAGGAGTGTATTTCTCGCAAAATCCGATATGCCCTTCTCCCTCATATGAAGGACCTACACCGAGAAGAGTAATATGCGCTCCTCCAAATGCAATTAATTTCTCATGCATCATTAACGCCTGATTACGCATACTCTCTAGATATTTATACTGTGGATGAGCTTGCCTTAATGGCTCTATATGTAGCTGTCTCATCCGATAGTCTCCTCTATTATCTATCTGCAGTCTTCTGCCAACCACTCTCCCCTTTTTGATCCTCAGAATAGAATTCAAGGAAAATCCCTTATTATCACCGCGAAGCATACACGCAGCTTGATATTCCAGGATTTTCAATCCCTCGCTATTAATACTTTCTAATATCCTTTTATATTCGTCATCCGGAATCTCTTCTACCTTCCATCTATTACCGTATCTAGTAACGTAAATATCTCCGTAAAACAAATTACGATTATCATCCGGAATACCCCAGAGATCACATATATTATTTAACAGATTAGCAAAGGCAAAATAATCGGTACGTCTCTGGGGGAAAAGGGCATCTATAGCAAAGATAACAACCTTGTTCATCATTGGCTTCAGTGCAGGGTTTAGTCCTTTATCCTTAAGGAATTTCTGTGTCGCTGTGGTATCCCATGTATCTAAAATAGCGCCTATCTTACGATATTTGCTCATAATGTGGATAAAATCCTCGGGAGAATACAGCCCTCTTGCCTGCAATAAATTATCTCCTCCTATTCTACGATAACCAATAAAAGGGCTATCTCCTGTGCATAATTGCAGACCAATCTGAGCCTCTTTATGCCAAGACTGCAGCGCTCTTAATATCTCTACCGCCAAGGCCTCTCCTGCCCCATCCAAATCTTCTTCAATATGCACATGGGTACAAGGTAAGTTTCTGCGAATAAACTGATTATAAAGATTATAAGTATTGATTTTATTCTGAGGCATTATCTGGTTATTCTACTTGTAGACAGACCCCACTGTACGAATAAGTTTTAACATTCTGGCTCGGTTCGAGCGTCGACAAGGTTGCCATGTGGTCATAATCAATCCATTGCTCCCATATTTGAGCATTGCCTGTTTCCATCTTATAACCTGTTTGATGTCAGCGCCAGGAGCAACCCATACTTGAAAACCTTCATTTACAAGTCGGTGGATAATATCTGGTCTTACGCTTTTGTAATTCCATACAATATGTATTATATCTTTATAAATCACCCTCTCTGCGGCAATAGACTTCCTGGCATGTATCAGTGCTCTACCACCATGTGAGGAATCGTTCCATATTATTGTACGCAAACCCCTCTGTTTAAGCCCCTGCCTTAATCTCAAGATGGCTTCAATATACTGTGTATGCGACCTCTCATGATCTTCGTCCATACCAATATGAAAATATCTTCTTGGCTGACAGACAGAGATAAGTTCGTCAATTATCTCGAAGGCTATCCTCCAGTATTTATCACTGTCGGGAAGATAGCTATAAGGCCTGAACCAATCATTATGACGATGGTATCTGCTCTTAGAGAAATTCAATTTTGGCACTACGTCTATATACCTCTGTCTCGCATATTTAGAGAGTTTTCTAAGACAGCTCGCTGGCACAGTATAATTACGAGACAGCTCTGGATGCAATCTATATTTAACGCCATCGGCACAATCTATAATTAATAAATTAAACTCCATCTCTGCTAATGTATCTATAATTTCTAGAGCCATATCTAAATCAAATGGTCTCTCCCTAGATTTATATCTACACCATACGGGATCATAATGGGTTAGATGGATTAAAAAGCCTCGAATAGTAACAATACCTTTTTGCATTGGTCTATTCTTGCATTTATATATTATGTCATTTCAGACTTTTCTATGAATAGATATCGGGATACATAAACAATTATAGCAGAAAGTTACAAGCAAGTAAGGATTTTATTGTCATCTGAATGCCAACAAATAAACAGGATAGCAGAGAAGACGGGTAAATTGATATACAGATGATGAGACATTTATTGATTGACAACTCGATTGTCTGATTATAGAAATCAACTTAAAGAAATTCTATATCATTCTTTCTAACCCAACCTTGTTTACCATCTTCCCGTTTGACTTTTATCCAATCCCCCTTCGATATAACTATAGCGACACGCTCTCCTTCACTTAAGGTAAAAAATGAAGTAGCATTGTCAAACGGTTCAAATCTCGAATCTGACGTCTTAACCACCACAATTGCCCATCTCTGTATTACTGTACTATAAAACTGGGTACAAAATGATATAATAGAAATAACCAATAATATCGATATCGGTAGACTAATATAACATAATACTCTCCTTAGATTCTTTAACGTAATAATAAGGATAATAATAATGGACAGAATAAAGTATAAAATACTACTTATTAAGCTGATTGTATCTAAATTGAATAAGCCAGAGAGATTGTAAAACAGCTGCATAAACCATTTCCTTTTAGAAACGGAACACCTATCTTTAACAAGAGATCGTGCGTAATCCAGATTGGACCTTAAGTCTGCATCCTGAGGAATCAACCTTTCAGCACGCAGATAATTTGCAATCGCCTTACCTAAGAGACCCTCTTTAAAGTAGCTATTTCCAAGATTGTAATATAGAGCTCCGCTTTCAAAACCCAGGCTTAAAACTCTCTCATAATCGATTATTGCCTGTTGGAAATCACCCTCACTATAGCGAATATTACCTTGATAAAATAATGAGCGGGCTTGAGTGAGTTCACCGCAATAGGCCTGTTTTATAAAAACCAGCATTAATATAGAAAGGATAACATACAATATTTTATCTTTCATATTCTCTCCCTCTCTCCAGCGCATCAATAATCTCTTCAAATAATACAAATGTCCTACGCATCTGAGCCTCTGTGGCTTCTGAATGGGCATAACGGACCATATCGCAATTATCAAAACATTCTTTTAGTTTATCAAGTAGCTCATTATTGCTAATGTGCAATTTGAGTTTATCTATTACATCGGAACTTATCCCTGATGTGGGCAAATAGAATCTGTCTCCCAGATATTCCTGCAATGTCTTAAATACGGCATCGAAAAATTTATTTGGCTGACCTGACTCTAGTAACTTCTGTAATTTAACCATGTTCCTCCTTATCTTACGAGTGGCCTGTAAACGCCTAGCATAACGAACATCTGACAACAAATGGTCTTTCCTCCTCTGAAAAATTAAAACAGAAATAATCATCAATATGGGGATAAATTGAAGTGCAATAAATATCTTATTCTTACATAACATCTCTCCCTTCGGCCTTAACCTGCCCGGAATATCTTTTATATAGATAATATCTCTTCCTAAGACCTCTTTTTTGAATGACGTAGAGGGGAGCTCGGGGATATCTATTATTTTTACATCCTCTCCTTCTTCCGGTTTTAGCACTACTATAGGAGTAGGTCCTTTTGATATTGTTCTATATATCTTTCTTATTGGATTAAAGAAACTAAAGCTTATTTCAGGAATCTCTTTTATTGAATCTTTCTTGGGGATTAAGATTTGTTCGAATATCTTGAGCCCCTCTTCATATTTTACCTGTGGTTCATAAACCTTAAAATCCTTCTGCGAATGCAATTCTGGGCAGACCACAGTATCAAAATTACCCTTACCTTTTATAGCCATCCTTAATGTGACAGGGTCTCCCACTCTAATCTCTCTGGGATTGACCTGAAGTTCGAAATCGAAATCACCCACCGCTCCGTTAAAATATTCTGGCCTACCCTCTTCTGGAATAGGCAGTATAGTTATGGGAACCTGCGTAGATTTAAGTTTAATTGGAGAAACTCGATATCTATTAAAGAAATCCTCAAATATATCCTCATCAAAGAAATCATCAAAGAAAGATTTACTCCTTTTCTTCCTTATCACAACACTGCATTTAAGCAATGCTGGTCCCAGCATGAATTCGCCCGGCCTTGTCCCAAATATCTCCGTATTAAACTCTACGACATCATATAATATACCTCCCAAAACTTCTTGATAGTGCCTCGGTTTATCAAATTCGTGCACTGAAAAACCATCATGCATAAATTGAGGGTACTGGATATCTCTTACGGCAATCCTGTTAACATATAACCTTATTGTCAAGGGAATTATTTCATTCAAATATGCCTTTCGCTTTGCCGGCTCCATCACTAAGAAAATCCTATCCTTTATCTCATCATTGTATCCAGTTGATTCTCCCGTTCGCTGGCTACCACCATCTGGATTATCTATAACCTCTATTATTATCTCATCTGCAATATATGTATCTCCTTTATATTCAAATGATAGTGGACCGATCTTAAAGGTACCTATCCTTAACGGAATAAGTTTATAAATATGAGTAATCGAACTCGAAACCTTACCATTCACAATAGACATTCTTGTAGATGGTCCAATATAAGAAGTCTCGATACCATCTATATCGGGCAGCCCTGGTGAGGGTATATCCTGAGTATTATAAAAAGTAAGGTTAAGCCGAATAGAGTCACCTAAAAATACCTTGGTTCTATCAACAGTTATATCAAAATTTATAACTTTTGCAAAACAAGGAAAGGATAACAAAACGAAAAATAGAATCCAGAATACACAGATATATCTACATTCTTGTTTTATATCTTCAATATGCATCATAATAAATATCTCCTACTACCAATCTTTTAATACCTCTGGATGATAACGGATATCTCCTTTATCTTTTATTCTATCTCTCATAATCTCTTGTTGTCTGTAACCCTCCAGTAACATCAGGGCTTCCTCCTCGGACATCTCTGTTGTCTTTTCTCTTCTAGATTGCAAATTTGTAATATCATCTTTCTGTCTAAGACCTAATTCTGTTTCTGTATTATTTGTCTTTTTCTGTTGTTCCAGAGTATTATCCCCTTGTTCCTGTTGGCCCGCCGCAAGATTACCATTATTGTCCTTCCGAGACTCTTTGGGCTTTTGATATTCTGCCTTATTACAGGAAGCACTCTGCTGCCTCGATTTGTTCAGAAGCGATTTTAATCTCCTCTCAACAAACTCATAGTTGTATCTGGCATCATTGTCCTTGGCATTTAACTCAATTGCCCTCTTATAGTAATCCAAGGATTCCTTAAATAGACTGATGGCTGCTGATAAATCAACATCCTCTTTCAACTCGCCCAGTCTATATTTACAGTTTCCTATATTATAACTTGCTCTTGCCTCCAAATCCGTATTTTCTGTAGTTAATGCCCTGACAAATGACTCAATAGCCTCTTGATAATTGCCCTTTTTATATAACACTGTTCCTATATTATAATTTATAATCTCTGAATCAGGGGATTTTAGAAGTGCATCGCTATATTCCTTAAGTGCATCGTCAAACTTCCTGCTCTTGTATAACTGATTTCCTGACTTTATCCGACTACCGAATGATTTAGATAAATATAATATATCGGTTGAGCTCATATGCTTATCTTCATCAATAGCCTCAATTGAACACAAATTATACCCTAAGCGTCCCCGTTTATTTTCACTAAATGAGGGGATACTATCACTAAATAATCTGGCCAGACATAAAGCATTAGAACAAAACAAAATTATTATTGCAAAAGATATACCATAAGATACATTTTTCATATTAATCCTTCCCTCATTCTTATAAAGTATTCTAAAAAAAGACACATAATAGCTAAGGTTAATGGTATCTGGAATCTCTCTTCATAACGTTTTCTCATCCTGCTCTCGTATTGCCTCTTTTCCATTTAATTCCTTCTTTCACTTATAAAGTATTCTAAAAAAAGACACATAATAGCTAAGGTTAATGGTATCTGGA
>JAOZPD010000005.1:25592-31961 GCA_029932935.1 Candidatus Omnitrophota bacterium
ATCTCTCTTCATAACGTTTTCTCATCCTGCTCTCGTATTGCCTCTTTTCCATTTTAGAAATTCTCTCTTTATAAATCAAATCCAAACCGAACTTAGCACCCCTTGCCCTTACATAACTACCCCCTGTAGTCAAGGCTATTTTCTGAAGAGTTGCTTCATCTAACCTGGTTTTAACAACATTCCCCAATCGATCTTTCAAGAATATTCTATTACCATTCTCATCCAACATAGGTATTAATTCACCCTCTTTAGTACCTATTCCTATACAGAATATCTTAATCCCTTCTCTCTTCGCTTCCTCTGCTGCCTCAACTGGATTGTCTTCATGATCTTCCCCATCAGTGATAATTACCAAAACCTTATATTTTTTCTGTCCGCCCTCATAACTCCTAATGGCTTCTCTTATAGCACTCGATATCGAAGTGCCACCTCTCGGTATAGTATTCACTGAAAGGGCATCCAAGGAAAGTAAAAATCCGTTATAATCAATGGTTAAAGGACACTGTAAAAATGCATTGCCAGCAAAGGCTATTAAACCAATCCTGTCTCCTTTAAGTTTTTTTACTAAATCCTTAACTGCTAATTTGGAACGCTCTAATCTATTAGGCACTACATCTTCCGCAAGCATACTTTTTGATGTATCAATAGCAATCAAAATATCAAGCCCTTTTCTCCTTATCTCTTCCCAATGAAATCCCCACTGTGGTCTCATCAAAGAAAAAAGGCAGAGAATCATAATTACAGAAATCAAATATATCTTAATTTTTCGTTTTCTCCTATCCAAAGAGTAAATCAAGGTATCCAACAATTCTCTCTGAGCAAAGGACTCCAATGCCTTTCTTCTGCTCCTAAAGGCCCACAGATAAAATATGACAATAACTACAGTTAACCAGAAAAGACATGTTGATTGCTGGCTGGCAAACCTCATGGTATCATCTATTATTTAAGGAATATTTCTTAAGATTGTGTTGCTTAATATTATCTCCAGGAATAACAGGATAAATCCTGGAATTAAAAATACAGGAAATAATTCTTTGTATTCTAAATATTCTGTCTCCTCTATAGGAGATTTCTCTAATTTGTCAATCTGTTTATAAATTCCTCTTAGTGATTCTGCATCTGTAGCCCTGAAATATACCCCTTCGGTCTTAGATGCTATTTTCATTAATGTATCTTCGTCGATTTCTATCTCTATCGGCCGATAAACAGTGTTGCCAAAAAAATCCTTCATAGGATAAGGAGCTAACCCCTTTGTGCCAACTCCTATGGTATATATCTTTACCCCCAACGCCTTGGCTGCTTCTGCCGCTGTCAAAGGGGAGATGTTACCTGCATTATTTCTTCCATCTGTAAGAAGAACGATTATTTTCCCTTTCGATTTTGTATCTTTTAATCTATTTAGAGAAGAGGCTATACCCGAACCGATAGCTGTCCCATCCTCTATTATACCTATCTTAATCCTATCTAAATTGTGCAGTATCCATCCATAATCAAGTGTAAGAGGACAAACTGTATAAGCTCTGGCAGCAAAAGCAACGATACCTATCCTATCATTTGCTCTTCCTTTGATAAAATCCCTCACCACCTCTTTTACCACCTCTAATCGGTTTCTTCTACCACCGGGCATTTTAAAGTCCTCTGCTAACATACTGGTTGAACAATCAATGGCTAATACAATATCTATGCCTTCGGTTTGTATCTTTGATTCTTCAATAGGTGACTGCGGTCTGCTTAAAGCAAATATCATAAAAGATACCGCCATCAGTCTCAGAATTGCTATATTTTTACTTAAGGTTACCTTGAGTGTATGTCTAAGATTAGTAAGTAAGTGGCCGGAGGGAAACCTTATACTCGGTTTTGCTCTTCTATCAGCATATAATATAAAAATCAATGTAAATGGTAATAATATTAATATCCAGGGATCATGGAAAAACATATTATTTAATTTTATTTTCTTCCTTAATATCCGTACCTGTTTGAGGCTGTTCGACTATTTCAATTTTGGTCTGCTCGATAAACATCCTCACCGACTCATAGCTTGAATTAATCTCTGCCTCATCCGGTCCATATTTAGCAAATTTCACCAGATCACAATGCAATAAAAATTTTTTTAAGATATCCTTCTGTATACAGGTAAGTTCCTTGGTCTCCTTCGCCTTAACGAGAAATTCCTCTGTAGTCATTTCAGGTGCCCGTAGATTAAACCTGTTTTCCAGATAATGCCTTAATATATCTGAAAGTTCTACATAATATTCTTTAATCTTACCTTGTCTAATATAATCCTTTCGCTTAAGCTCTTGAAGAGCGTCATAAGCTCTCTGATGTGCCGATTTTTGTAAGATTGGCGTTTTTATTAATCTATTCCTCTTAGAGAATATCCATAGACAAAAAATAACGATGGCTATAAAAAATAAAACCCCTAAGATATAAAAACTAAATCTATGCGCAGGACTACACGGTCCTTTAATATCTTTTATATCTGAGTAGCTACCAGTTTTCTCTAGCATACTCTGAATCACAATCTCAACACTGTTAATCTCTATCTCCTGCCATTGACTCCATCTCTTTTCTTTATATTGTATAGTTGCTTCGGGGATTGAATGTCGTCCAATTGTATACGTATCTAAAATATACCATTGGACATATCTCCTCTGGAATATGCCCTTCTTGAAACTACCGAACTCTTTAATCGTGAAATCTATTAAATTTTTGCTGAGATCAGGAAACCTTATATCTATCTCTTTATTTGTTCGAATTTCTATAGTATATTTTATCCTTTCACCAATAGTAGCATGATCCTTATTAAATTCTGCTGTAGCTGTTATATTTAAATGCTGTTTTCCCGACAGCATAACTATGACAAAATAGATTAAGATTGGCAAGAATATCAGAGATATAACAACTAAGCTCCATCTTAAATTATCCCTCATTACCATTATCCCTATCCTTGCCGCTTCTAACTTCTTGTGAATCGAGATCTACCCACTATCTGCAATATACCATAAATATTATTATCTTATCGCTCCTCCCTCATCCTGAAGAAACGCAATAGAGATTGCGAATATGGAATATCAGTACGGATATCTATACTATCTATCTTTATAGAACGAAATAATCTTTCTCTCTCTCTGAGTCTCTGGAGAGAACTCTGAAAATAATGCTCTCTCAAGGTAGAATCAGATGTATCTATTAAAAAGCTATCTCCTGTCTCCGCATCTTCTAATCGGATGATGCCGATATTGGGCAGAGTAATCTCTCTGGGATCTGTAATAGTTATAGCGATGATATCGTGCCGCTTATTGGCTATAGCTAATGCCTTCTTAAAATTGTGGGCATAAAAATCAGATATAATAAAAGTAACGGTTTTTCTCTTAGTGAGTTTATTTAGATGCTCAATAGCCATAGATATATCTGTGCCTCTGCCTTTGGGTTTGAAATATAATACCTCTCTTATCACCCTTAGAACATGACGTATCCCCTTTCTGGGAGGAACGAATTTCTCTATTCTATCTGTGAACGCCAAGAGCCCAACTTTGTCATTATTGCGTATTGCAGAAAACGCTAAGACAGAACATATCTCAGCAGCCAGGTAACTCTTTAATCGATGAACTGTTCCAAAATAACATGACAATGACATATCTAAGAGAAATATAACGGTCAACTCCCTCTCTTCTATATATTTTTTTACATACGGATGCCCCATACGGGCAGTAACATTCCAATCTATGGATCTGATTTCATCTCCTGGTTGATATTCGCGCACCTCATCAAATTCCATACCCTTACCTTTAAAAACACTCTGATATTGTCCAGCAAAAACATCTGTTACCATGCGCGATGTAATAATCTGAATCCTCTTGACTTGCTTTAGAATCTCTTTGGTAATCATTTGAGTCTATGGTACCTCAATCTCATCAAATATCTTTTTAATAATATCCTCCGCGGTCTTCTCCTCTGCCTCTGCCTCATAAGTTACAATTATCCTATGCCTTAGAACATCAGGGGCTATGGATTTAACATCTTGCGGGGTCACGTAACCTCGTCCTTGTATAAAGGCATATGCCTTCGCAGCTATAGTCAAATAAATACTTGCACGCGGAGAAGCACCATATTGTATAAGATTGGTAAGCTCTTCCAGTTTATAATTCTTTGGTTCTCTGGTAGCGAAAACAATATCAATGATATATTTCTCAATCTTCTCATCCATATATACTTCATCAACAACCTTCCTCGCTCTGATAATCTCCTCCGGGCCTACCACTGGGTTTACCTCTATCTTTTTATCGGTAACTGCCATTTGTTTTAAAATTTTATATTCTTCTTCTTTATTCGGATAATTCACATTTATCTTGAGCATAAATCTATCTATCTGAGCCTCAGGAAGAGGATAAGTCCCTTCTTGCTCAATAGGGTTTTGGGTTGCCAAAACTAAAAATGGCTCTTCAAGTCTAAAGGTATTATCTCCAATTGTTACCTGGCGCTCCTGCATTGCTTCTAAAAGAGCGCTCTGAACCTTTGCGGGGGCACGATTAATCTCATCAGCTAAAATAATATTCGCAAAGATTGGACCCTTTTTTGTAGTAAAGCTGCCGTCCTTGGGATTATAAACCAGAGTACCTATCAAATCAGCAGGTAGAAGATCAGGAGTAAATTGTACTCTCTGAAATTTAGTCTTGATTGCCCGGGATAAGACTCTTACCGACATAGTCTTGGCTAAACCCGGTACACCCTCAATCAAAATATGTCCGTTAGCCAGTAAACCAACTAATAGACGTTCAATTAAATATCTCTGCCCAACAATTACCTTCCCCAATTCCATCCTCAGCGCTTCAACAAATGAACTTTCTTTTTTTACCTTCTCATTAATTGCTGTGATGCCCTCCATATCTACCTCCTCTACATATCTTTTAATATAACCGAATCTATGTTACCTCTAACGGACACCTAAATGTTACACAGAACAGGTATCATTTATCCGTTGTTTTATTTATTGTAAATATTTTAAAGTGAATTGTATCTGGTAGGATGAAGTTAATCAGGCTGCAGTATATTACTGTTTCATATTAGTCTTATCTTTATATTAACTTAAGACCCTGTATATAATCTAAGTATTCTGCAGTAAAAATCAGGGTTATTTAATCCTCGCGATGCTATAACATCTCGTTTCAAAAACTTACCATATCGCTTAAGATTCATAGTCTTTACTCAATAAATATCAGATGTAGCTAAATTACTCACTCAATCTCACCTTGTGACTTAACAACCTCATTCACCGGTATATTAATAATAACCCCTGTGCCGGCTCTGGTAAAATCAATATCCTCTTCTGCAAGTAGTCTCTTAAAATTATCGTAAATACTCCTATCATCCAATACAGCCAAGATTGTCCTGGTCACAGACTTACTCTCTCCGACAAACTGTCTCAATCCAGCAAATATAGGCACCTCATAAGCCAAAAAATGTCCTATGCCTTCGCTATCTGATATAGTAGCTCCGCTAACTCCAGCCTCTATAAGTATAGACAAAATTTTCTCCAGATATTCTTCTTTATTAAGAATAATTATTAGGAGTTCCATAATCACCTCTCTGTTATTATCTACCTAGCCCTTTTGATCTCTCCAGCCCTCCGGATGGCAAATTTGGTTGCTATCGGACCGATGATTTCGAAAATGATTGTAGTAGCGGCTATGGTATTTATGACCATAAGGGCTAAATCTCTACCTGCCTGGCCCATTATACCAAACTCCCTCGTTGCCATAATTGCCAACCCGATAGCTACACCTGCCTGGGATAATATACCCAAACCTAAATATTTACGTATAATAGGCGCTGACCTTGAAATAGTTGCACCCAGGAAAGCTCCACCGATTAATCCGAAGGTTCTACATAAAATATATACCAGTCCTAACATACCCATAGTTGGAAGAAGAGCTATCTGCAAATGAGCCCCCGCAATAACAAAAAATATTGCATAGATAGGCAAGGAGATAAAATCAAAGCTCTCCACAGATCTGCGATTAGCAAACAGGAAGAGATTTGCAAATATCATACCTAGACTTAAATTCGATAGAATTAAAGAAAAGTGGAAATGGTTCGCTAATCCTGCACAAATCATAACTGCCGCTAAAGAAATAGATAATACCTCCTTCTTACTGTGCACTTTTTGAATAAGATATCCAAAACAAACTCCTAACAAACCTCCTAAAACAATAGCCCCCAGGATCTCAATAATTGGCCCTTTTATAATATGGGGAATCGACTCTGCAGAACCTGTTATTGACAACTTAGCTAAAACGGATGCAAATGCATAAATCATAATTGCCAACCCATCATCTAAGCCCACAACAGCATACAAGGCATCAGTTAATG
>JAOZPD010000005.1:31971-33323 GCA_029932935.1 Candidatus Omnitrophota bacterium
TTAATGAACCCTTTGCTTTATACTCCTGTAAAACGGCTACTGTGCCGGCAGGCGCACTAGCCGGAGCCATAGCTCCAAAAATCAACGCTAAATATAACTTATGGGTTAAAAAATATACACCGGCAAACACCGATAAAAATGCCCCGAATGATTCAGAGAGAATAATCGTGATAATCCCCTTGCCCATCTTGCGTAACATCCCGATTCGCATCTGACTACCAATAATAAAAGCTACCAACGCCAAGGCCACATCATTAAATACACCCAGGGTATCCAGAATGCGCAGGCTAAAGATATTAAGAACCGAATGCCCTAAGATTAAACCGGCTATAAGGTAACCAACGACAGAGGGGAATTTTAACCGATTACTTACCTTACCGCATACAAAGGCAAAGATAATTGCTATTCCCAAAAGAAACAAAATATTCATATTTGGAATCTATTAGTATATACTTATATGTTACTCTCCAGAACCTGTTGGCGCTCTAATAATTTTCTATTTACTGATTGAATAAGATGGTGATACTCCAAAATGCCCACTACTTTTCTAGAATCTCTATTCGCAACCACAGGCAGATAATCCACTTCTCTCTTATTAAATATTTCAAAGGCTTCTTTTAAAGGTTGGTCTTTATAGAGTATTCTCTCTATAGGCTCAGATACATCTTTAGCTAAAACAATCTGTCTAAGTTGTTCTTCTGAAAATACACTTCGTAAGCTACCTAACGATATCAAACCTACGAGGTTGCCTTGATTATCTACCACAGGAAAATGATATGAGTCTCTTTCCTTAACAGTATCTATTATCTTGTCCAATGTAGCATCTTCTCTTATGGAAGAAAAATCTCTGCGCATCATATCACCCACTCTATGATGCTCAATAATATCCTCTTCGGTAACATTCCTCCATACCTCGTCTGCTTTTGTTATGGCATATTTCACACAAGGAGGTCCTATTATCTGGACTATGAATGTTGTAGCAGTAATAATATTGATAATTAGAATTCCGACTTCCTTGCCTTCTGGTCCTAGTAAACTAAAGTTGTGGTAAATAACCATAGCTAAACCTATAGCTATACCTGCTTGCGAAAAAAGACACAACCCCAGATATTTTGTTACCGTTTCTTTTGCTTTTGAGAGGTAAGCCCCCAAAGAAGCACCCAGCATCTTGCCAAATGTCCTACCGGCTAAATAGACACCAGCCAATAATGCTATACCTCTATTTAAAAATAACCTCGGTTCCAGACGAGCACCGACAAAGATAAAAAATAAAATATATATGGGTGGGCTAAGTCTGTCGATATTATCGGAGATCTTATGACACTGGTGAGGAGACAAGTTAGCTACCAATG
>JAOZPD010000043.1 GCA_029932935.1 Candidatus Omnitrophota bacterium
TATACTGGCTGATGAGATGGGGTTAGGTAAGACATTGCAGATCCTTGCTGCTGTAGTGAATAACGATGATATCAGAGATGTATTGGTGGTTTGTCCTCATGCAGCAAAGAGGTCTTGGGTGGATGACGTGATTACTCATATAGAGACAGAGATAGAGGTGTATGTGTTGGGAGCCAGGCCGTTCAGGTCAGCAGAGCTTTATCCAAATGTATATAGTGTCTCTGGTAGAGAGGCGATAACGCACTTCTTAATAAATTTCAAGGGATCCAGAAGAGGCAGAGGGAAGCGGTTGGTATTAATTAATTATGAACAGTTACGTTTTTATCCAGGGGTAATAGATGAGGTAGAATTCGATTTTATAGCCATGGATGAGGGACATAAATTTAAGAATCCACTCCGTCAGCAATCACGTATGGTGGTAAGATTAAAGGCACCTCGGAAGTGGATAGTAACCGGTACTCCCTTTGAGAACGAACCCAGTGATTTCTGGAATTATTTCCGATTTCTATACACTGCAGAGGAGAATCCCTTTAGCGAATACGGATATTTTAAACAGGAATTCCAGCCGCATAGATTGGGTGCCTTGGGTAGGTTACATGAGCTTCTTTCTCAGATTATCATAAGAAGAAGGAAAGAGGATGTGTTAAGAGGATTGCCGGAGAAGGTGGAGAGTATCTATTTTGTTAGACCAGAGGGGGTGGTATTATTAGATGACCAGGAGGTAATTAATCTAGGTAGAGGCTTTGATGAGCAGTTAGAAATTTATGAGGCAATTCTTTATGATTATAGACGCTGGACTACGATGAGGTCAAGATACCGAGATTGCAGAAAAGACCATACAGGTAGAGCTACTCAATTTCTAAGATTGCGTCAGGTGGTTTTGGACCCATCTCTGGTAGAGGATAGCGGGGTGGAGTCTGTAATATTATCTGCAGCAAAAGCCATTATAGAACAGCGACTTCGAGAAGGCAAAAAGGGGGTAGTATTTTCTCCATTTATAGCTCCTTTACGTTTAATGAGAGAGTATTTTGTAGAACAGGGTATCCCTGTCTCATATGTAGATAAGGATGTAGAGTATTCAGACAGGGCTGATGAGGTGAGGATGTTTCAGGAAGGTCAGACCAGGTTGTTTATCTCTACCATAAAAACATCAGGAGTGGGCTTGCGGCTGACAGCAGGGGATTTCGTTATATTTTTAGGTAAACCCCCCAAAGATTCTACTCTGCAGCAAGCAATCGACCGTCTACACCGCAGGGTTCCCTGTACAGAAGAGCTCAAAAGGGAGATTGAGATTATCTCTTTGATTTACGATGTGACCGATTCTATAGATGTAGACATGGAGAATAGAATATATAGAAAAAGGATGCTTGCTCAGTTGCTCGTTGATGGCTATTTCGCTCCGGAGATAATGCGATTATTGAAAGAGGCAGAGAAGGGGATATTTCGTGCTGCAGAGAGAGCAGACAGACTGGCAGATTCACTCTGCAGGAGCGAGTACGATTTACTCTACAGATTCAGAGAGATTATGGATGAGTTAGCAGGTGAGGTTAATCCGGAGCGTTTGAGGGTAATATGGGATGCCCTAGCTCCACTTTATATAAAGATACTGGAGAATAAAGCGTCTTTTTTTGCTGCTCTGGCAAGTATTGACTATTTAAGCCAGATTACCGGTGAGAGATTCCCCAGGAGGATATTGGATCTTGCCTCGGGTGCCTCTACATTTTTCCGAGCATATAGAAAGATGAAGCCTAAATTGAGAGAAAGGGGATTTGTGGCAGAATCCTATATTGTAGACTACGATATCAGTCCTGAGATGTTAGAGCTTGGCCCAAATTCATATCAGGTCATAGGGGATATGAGTGAGGTAGGGGAGCATTTTCCCGAAGGAAGATTTGATTTAGTAAATATATCTTATGCCTTCAGATACGCCCAGCATCCAGCCCGGATGATAGGGGGGATAAATAGGATTCTAATCCAGGGGGGGTACTTGCTTATTGTTCTACCTAGAACGTTGAGAATCTCTGCGCAGTTTTATGATGGCTTGAGAAGAGCGGGATTCAAGCCCTTAGTCAGCGAACAGACTAATTTGATTTCGTATCTGGATAGAGATAGTTATCTTTATCTGTGTGAGCAATTTGGTAGAGAACTTGCGGATGACGTAGCAGATGAGGTCCGTGGTAGTTTTACGTTTGTTCTGGCTGAGAAGATTAGTATGCCAATAGGACGATTGGAAGATGAGGATTTCTTTTTAATGCGTCCACTACACCATAAGAGAGTCAGGGGCAGGCTTCCTGGATTTCAAAAGCGTGTGGGCAGATGGAAGCATCTTCCTCAACCTCTCGCTGTCTCTGGAGATATAAAGGAGAGGGGCTTCTCTACCGCCTTTGGCATACTGTTGGAGGAGGAAGATATTATTTCTCGGATAGGAGATAATTTGGAGTTGATAAGAAGGTATTTATTGAGGATATGCAGAATAGAGAGAGTGATACTAAATACTCGTGTGTCAAGCTCAAGATTTAAGAAAGAGGATAAGCGTATACATAGAGAGGTTTCAAAGATAATTACCCTCACAGAGGAAACAGGCAGACTTTTAGAAAGAGCCAGGGACCAGGAGATAGAACTTGATATACGAATTGTACAGTTATTAAGGAGGATAGAAGAGGCTCTAGGAGATGTATATTTTAAAGACGAGCTTCATAAATTAGAGATATTGCTTCAGGGCTTTAATGGGATGAGGCAGCCATCAGGAAATTCTTACCCCCTCCCCGTGCCAGCAGAGGTTCAACAGGAAATAGAATATAATTATCGAGGAAGATATGCCAGAGGTAGGGTCTTAACAGATGTGCAGGTATATGGACTTAATCTGCGGCAACCAGAGGTATTTCTGGATAATCACTATGAGGTATTAAGGCGACTATTAGAACTCTTAGCCCACCTTTTATCTCGAGCTCCTCCTGCGTTATCCAACTGGAGATTAATAATCACCACTGATTTATCCCTCACCCAAGGCTATGTAGCTGCACATAATCTAGGTCAAAGGATAAGTACAGATTATCCTGAGAACACCGTGTTTATCCACCCCTACTTCTTCAACCTTCCCCAAACCAAACAGCTGGAAATCCTCTACCATGAGCTAATCAGCCATATCCTTAACAGAGAACCAGATGAACACAGGGCAATGCAGGATACAATGGGATTTGTAAGTAGGCTGTGTTCCACAGAGAACTCTTCTAGGTTGATAGGAATATTCCACCGGGCAAGAACGAGGAGCTCTTCAGAGTTAGCTAGATTAAAAATGACTGCGCTCTCCGAATATAGATTCTCTGCTTTATTACCAGAACACAGAAAACAGAGAGAGCGCCTGACCATATTTGTTATTGATAGCCATCCAGTACATATGGCTATGGTGGTTGCTACTATTGAGTCTGTTTTATCCTGTGTAGTGCATCCAGAGGTTGAGGTAGGGATTATCGAGGAGTGGTATCGGCCAGATATATTGCGGGATATTGATATTTATGCCAGAAACCACCCTCACGAATTAATATTAGTAAATATGTCTCTTTATCTACCAAGCCCACAGACACGATTAAACGGTATGATATTCCCGGATTATCTTGAGGAGCTGGCTAGGAAGAATGTGATTGTTGTTGTGGCTGCTGGCAACAATAATAGAATGAGGATGTATTATCATCACTATCATGATAATTATGTAGTAGTAGCTGATGCAGAGAGAATAGATAGTCAATGGAAAAAAACAGGCTACTCTAATTTTGGAATAGATGTGTCTTTTTGCGTTCCGTCTAATCCTGTTAAGAGAACCTCTATGGCTGCTGCTAAGCTGTGTGGTCTCTTAGCATTGAGGTTAATAGATGATCAGAGTCTTTCTCCCCGGCAGGTGCTTTATTCATTTCGAGAGTCAGCTATACCAATGCAGAGAGACGCTTATTTCCAGCAGGGGCTATTGGGCGCAGGATTGATTCACGTTCCACAAGATAGACTTATAGCCAGAATCGCAGGATTAGATACTCGTAATTTAATTTTATTTAAGAATTGCCTTATTCAAGAGCTTATCAGAAGGATTAAACAAGGAGAATTGGCAGAGGAAATAGTTATAAGGCTTATTAGTAGGCTATCGTATGGAGATATAAGTGTATTTGATAATTTGAGTGTTCCTGTAATTAAGGCTGAGGCAGCGATCAGGATTATAGGAGAGGAGACAGCAAAGGATATCTATCTCGAAGAAGAGTCTATACGGCTGGGTGAGGATTTGATTTTCCATGTATCCGTCTCTCCCAGCTCAGTAACTCTCTTAGATATAATAGATAAATCCACTGGCGTCGTATGGATAGGCGCTGCGGTAAATCCGTTGATTTCTGGGGATGTATTGAGTTCTTTGATCTCTCTAAGTAGATTTATAAGAGAGCAGGATGCACTTAAGAGAAGAATTGATAAATTCACTCTCTTAAGAAGGGGCATTGTATTGTTGATTGTTTTAGGGTTGCCCTTTGTATTGGTTCTGTCTCGTTATTACGGCGTACTTGGTTGGTTTATAAGCGGGGTTGCCTTATCTGTATATTATAGGTTGCTTTTCTTGCTCAATTGGGGGTTTTTGTGGGATAGGAGGATAGAATTGAAGGATTTTGTAGGTGGAGTGCTTTTGGCTTGCGGTTTGTTTGGTATACCCTTCCTGATAGGAGGGGTAATCTGGATTCTTGAGCAGTTCCATTTTGTAACCATTATATCTTGGGAGTCTGTCGGTATAGCGGCCTGTTCTGGATTGATAAGCGGGATTATGCTCTGGATTCTGAAAATAGTCTTGTTCAATCTAAAAATAGAGGAAAGAGAATGCAGAAGGCGTTGGGAGCAGTCGTGGTCTTCATTGTCCAGCAGGGTTCTTTTAGGATTGGGGGAGGATGCGACTCGGATCTGCAATTTATTATCCAGATTAGATTATAGTGAATACGCAAGTCTTATTGCCAATATGCCTCCACGTGTACAGCTTATGCTGGCGTTTGCCTTGGCTGAGGTCGGCGATTGCAGATACGAGGTACAAACGATTTTTCATGAGCTAACTAAGTCCCAGGGGATTATTGACAGGATAGAGAGATTTATCAACAATCGTAGAGGTGCAAAGAGGCTTGCTAGAGCAATGCTCCTTGTTATAAAAGCGGAGCAGGAGAATAATAGAGAGGATACTACATACGCCTTACAGATGGCATTATCCATTACTCAGGCACTGTCAGGGTTTGTACTCGAGTTAGATCTTCCCTATGAGGTATCCCGCCAGGTAGGCAGGCTTGCTTATTATAAGATGCTTAAGGATATCGTTTATGCGTTTGAGCTATTGCTTTCTGGTTTTAAGATTAGACAATGGGATTACAATGACATAAATGTTGCTTATTTGATCTGGCATATTCTCGTTTGCCAAGATGAACAGGGGCAAAGAATAATTCCTGATTCAGTCATTGTATCAATCCTTAACCATATGGATGCCAATAGTCTGAGGAGGATATTACGCTACGATATTGAGATTGTGGCTGAGTTAATCGCTATGGAGTCATTCTCTCCCTCTTTAGCTCTGGGGGTTATTCAGGGTTTTATCTCTGAACGCCATACGATATGGGCAGCGGCGATTATGGAAAGATTAGGACCAGAGCGGATTGCCAGAATAGTCAATGCTCATCTTAAGGGAGTAATTGGCAATAAGCGCAGATTATCTAAGCAGCTGAAGCTGTGTGCAGAGATACTTAGTATATTACCCAGGGTTGCAGTCTACAGGATAATTCCACTACTAGAATCACCATTCTCCAATGCATTAATTGAAAAGGTATGCTGTTGTAGTAAGACTAGATTTTCCATCATGGATTACCTACAGCAGTGTTTTATAAACTTCTGGATAACATTAGAGGACCCCTTTATTCATACCTTAGCAGGAATGCTTTACGGTCCGCGTGCAGATTCCTCCTCTCAGAGAGTGGCCAGAGAGATTCTTCGACGTATGAGATATGAATCTGCAATAGAGGAGGAGTTTTTGTATAGGGGTATTCTTAATCCCTTGGCGAGTTGGATATTGTATGCATTATGCAATCTTTTATTAGGGTTTACGGGGATAGGTGTAAATATGTCGTTTGTTACGGCAGTTTTTCTAACGAGCAATATCGTAGGTTTTTATCATGCCTCCGGTCATCTTAATTCACGCAAGTCATTTATAGCTCGATTTGTTATAACCATGATATTAAGCATGTTTTTCTGGAGTCCGTTTATCTTTTATCAATGTTTTATATCTTTAGGTCTGTTTATGCATATGCAGCCACTTATTATTAAACTAGGTTTTGGGTTTGCCTGGTTATTAGGTATACTTTTATCCAGCCTGTTCCACATTGGGATTAATGTTGCAATGGCCAATGCTATTGTGAGAATGGGTAGGATTAAGCCATGGCCAGTTACACCTTGTTTTCCCCAGGAAGGCAAGAGCTTGGAGGGATATGCGCCAGATTTAAGGCATAGCGATATTTATAATTACCCCCTCCCCGTGCCAGCAGAGGTTCAACAGGAAATAGAATATAATTATCGAGGAAGATATGCCAGAGGTAGGGTCTTAACAGATGTGCAGGTATATGGACTTAATCTGCGGCAACCAGAGGTATTTCTGGATAATCACTATGAGGTATTAAGGCGACTATTAGAACTCTTAGCCCACCTTTTATCTCGAGCTCCTCCTGCGTTATCCAACTGGAGATTAATAATCACCACTGATTTATCCCTCACCCAAGGCTATGTAGCTGCACATAATCTAGGTCAAAGGATAAGTACAGATTATCCTGAGAACACCGTGTTTATCCACCCCTACTTCTTCAACCTTCCCCAAACCAAACAGCTGGAAATCCTCTACCATGAGCTAATCAGCCATATCCTTAACAGAGAACCAGATGAACACAGGGCAATGCAGGATACAATGGGATTTGTAATTGGTTTGAGAGACAGTCAGGTTCTGGGTTTAGCCCAACGGGATGATTCTAATGTTTGGGTGAGGGCTTTAGGGGCCCCATCTTTAGCTACGGTAGGATTTGTCAAATCACGGGTGGGTGTTGACGGGGTAAGTATGGAGATGCGTAATTGGGCTAAGGTATTGGGGAGATTAGGGATACCGCCTTATTTATTTACAGGTAAGATTGAACAGGGTGGAGAGAAGATTTTAGAGGAGGCAGGTTTGCCTCCAGAGAGGATATCTGTGTTTGAGCTTGTCTGGTGGCATTCTCAAATCAATTGTTTTATAAATGCAGCACTCTGGGGTAATCTTCTGGAAGCAGATATACCATTTTCTTTAGAGGGCAATACTCTTAGTGAACAATTGGATGATAAGGGATTGCCCGATATGATTCAAATACTCATCTCGCACAAAGAGGGTTTGAGGATAGAAAGAGTATCTTTGCCTGAAGCGATTATAATGGCCGAGCAGGGTAGATTAAAGGCCATCTACGCAGATAGGGGTAGCGAACCCCTGGTTCTTCCGGGATTGAAGGAGAGCATTATCCCTCTAGAACTTCTATCCGGCCACTTCTATGTTCTATTTATTGAAGAGAGCAAGGGGATGTTTATTTCTCAATTGATTAGGATTGTTACCTCGCAGATAAAAGAACAGCTTCGCCAGTTCATTAAATCTCAAGGGATAAATATTATTGTAGTATTTAACCACCTCTCTCTACCGGTCCATCCTCCATTGATTATTGCCCTCAAGGAGCTCAGCGAGGAGGAGGGGATAATAACCATAAATCTAGGCGCAGACTGGTGGTGGGAGAGGGCAAGATACGGTGATGGCGAGGTAATGCTACAACAAAACCTCAGGCTTAGAGATATAATTCCTTTGGATTCGGATCGCGTTTTGCATAGAACAATAAACAGTATAGCACAGAGAGAGGTAGCCAGGATACTTAGAATAGAACCAGCATGTGTTACTATCTTCCCCGATACTGAAGATTTTGCAACTCCGCCTCATAGATTGCCTCCTTCCAAGATAGAGAAACTGCAGAATATTTTAGGAATAGATAGCAATTCTTATGTGATAGGCATTCCTGTACGTGTTATACCCAGAAAGAATATTGAGACAGCTATATATCTAGCCAGAAGAGTCAAGGAATTACTGGGAGACAGGAAGGAGGTTGTATTATTATTTACGCACTCTTATACTGATGAGGGTCTGGGTTATAAGGAAGAGACGATAGAGAGATTATTGAGACAGAATGGCATAAAGGGAATCTTTGCTTATGAACAGTTAGCGGCCTCCGGTTATAGTATCTACGATGCTTACTGGCTTTTTGACATAGCGATTATACCATCTTTAATTGAGGGATTTGGTAATAATTGGCTGGAGATGTTGTATTATAGAAAGCGGGTATGGATTAACGAGCATCCTGTCTATAGAGCTGATATTAAGCCAAAAGGCTTTAGATGTAGAGGATTTTCTACAGAGAGAATTCCTGAGAGTTATAAAGAGGCTAATGAGATAGAGGGCTTTCTCAGGTCAGCCGAGGAGATTAGCCAGTATCTTCTAAGGAGAGGCCTGAGAAAAAAGAGGGTCAATGGAGTGGGTTCAAAACTTGAGAGAGGAACCCTGTTAATTTTTAGTAGAATAATTATCCATTTGGAATCAATAAGTGATAGATTAATTCTTCATCATCTGCAATTATTTGCCTGGGTACTCAAAGGGATAATCTCGGTAATTATATTTCTATCAAGGTTTATATCTTTAGAGGTTTATCATTATTTACTCGCCTCAAGGTATTATTCATTGGGCAAGTTAGAATTTATCGTTGGTAATACAATCAGGGAAGCTATAGATTTACTGCGTAGTGGTTTCAGCCATCGCATCTCTTCTCGGACAAGTGCATTTTTATCCTTGTTCTTTTTGAGCCAGTTTTTCTACTCAGCAACAAGCTTATTGCAACCTCTATCCAGAGTTAATTTATTATCGGTGTTCAGCAGCGGTTATCTGATCTTTACAATAGTCCTGCTGTATGTGTCGATGCTCTATATGCTTAATAAGCTAAAACGCATTGCGACTAGAATAATAGTTGTATCCGCTATGTTTGTGTTGTTGGCATTGCCGATATTCTTCGGTTGTTATCTTATAAGTAATAATTGGGAGATTCCTCTGGGGATGTGGTCTCAACTTAGATTTTTTAAGTACGAAGATATATCTACTCTGTTTGTAATAATACCTGTTGTCTTCCTTCTGGATATAAGACAGATGTTACTTAATCAGGGTATACCTCTGGAGAGATTCTTACGCCAGCAAGGGAAGAGCGGTAATCAAAAGGGCTCAGGCTGGAGGCTTATTATATGTGAGGCTATGGCAGATAGAGAGTTAGAAGACATGCCAGGTGTATCTAGAATAAAGATAGAGCCTGGGCTATATTTGGCAATCGACAGCAGTGTTTAGCGAGAAGGAAATTATACATGGAAGGAGGTGGTAAAGATGTTAGATGTATCAAAGAGGGACCGAAGGACTTTTGAGAGGATACCCGTTTCTATTCCTCTGACGTTGATAAACCTGGATTCAGATAAGGTGGTGGAGCAGGCGCGCACATGCGATATAAGCGCCAAGGGCGTGGGTATCTTGAGTAGAAAATATTTATCTTCTGGGGATAGGCTGGAGTTATGGCTAAAGATGCCAGATAGGAGAGAGCCATTTTATACCAGAGGTTCCGTGGTATGGACTAGGTTACAGCCAACCGGAGAATACAGAACGGGGGTTTCGTTAGAGAGGGCAGAGTTTATGGGCATGTCTAGGATATTTAGGTCGTGATGAGGGGATATTATATTGAAGTAAATAATACAAAAGTTAGCTTTTCTGCTTGACAAAGCACAATTGAGTGATAAACTAATTCTCAGTAAGAGAAGGTTTTCATAATACTTTTATAAAGTTTAAAACCTGCCACGGTTTTAATTGGACAGATAAGTTCGGTTAAAAGCGTGGCTTTTTTATTTTTGCCAGCAGTACTATGATGAATAGAGTATTCCTTCTTATAATCCCGCCAGTATTTATCTTAAGCTCTTTGTTGGTTATTAATGTTGCGCTTGCTACAGTGCCAGAGAGTTTTTCTGTTCCTTCCCAATACGGCACCATAAAAGAGATTTTTAACGCTCCCCAATTAGCAGGGCAGAGAGGGCGGACCATAATCTATCTTCAGGATGCTCACTGTAATTATGAGGCCCAGAGGAATATAGCTAACATTTTGGAATATCTGATTAAGGAATATGGACTAAGATTAGTTATGGTAGAGGGGGGCAGCGGCAATGTAAATATATCCTTCTTGCGTACCCTTGCTGATGGAGGACGTAGAGAGCAGATAGCCGAAGATTATTTAAAGAGAGGGGAGATTTCAGGAGAGGAATATTTAGATTTAGTATCCAGTTATGACTTTGAGCTCTAT
Source organism: Candidatus Omnitrophota bacterium (assembly GCA_029932935.1). GTDB lineage: Bacteria > Omnitrophota > Gorgyraeia > Gygaellales > JAHJCI01 > JAOZPD01. Next base: position 10,434 of record JAOZPD010000043.1, read on the forward strand.
GGAATAGAAGACGAGGGGCTTTATGAGGCGCATCTGTCCTCTTTCCAGAGGGTGTATAGTATAAGAGAGAAGGCATTGAAAGAATTAGAGGTGCTCTCTGATGTAGTAGAAAGATTGAAGATTTATATATATAGTAAACCATTGAGAGACTTGGAAAGATATAGAGATGATTATAGGGAGAAGATAATTGCCTTAGCAGAATATTGTTCGTTTCTTTCCGGGATGGCGGCAAGACAATCGATAGATATCAATAGCTATCCTAATCTGAGTACATTTTTAGAGGTTATCCGCTTAGAGGGGAATATAGATTTCTCTCAGGCTGAGATACAGCGAAATATATTTATTAAAGAGTTAGCTGTGTTAGTGAATAAACAGGAAAGGAAGGAGATTATCGATAAGAGCAGGGAGTTTAAATCCGGGCAGATACCCGCACAGGATTATTATTCATTTCTGAAGGGTGTTTCAGAGGGCAGAATAGAGCTTGATAAGAAATACCCTCAACTCAGTAATTATATCCGATATCTAATTGCCAGTAAGAAAATAAGCGTTAGAGAGCTTTTAAGAGAGGTA
>JAOZPD010000044.1 GCA_029932935.1 Candidatus Omnitrophota bacterium
AAATCCGTATGTGGATTCGGTAATATCTTTCAGCAGGGGTGATTTCAAGACCTTGTCTCGGAAATCAAAATGGGGGGCACCCCGGTTGCTTTTTAATGTATTAAGATATATTTTGAGCAAGAGATTCGATCTATGTTTTGACCTGTCAATGGAGCACCGTTACAGTTTATTTTTGAAATTTATGGGGGTTAAGCAAAGAATAGGATTCAATTACAGGAATCGGGGAAGGTTTCTTACGCGGCGAATTCATTTAGATGGCTATGAGAATAAACATGTTGTCGAATATCATCTGGAGCTTCTGAGGTTCCTGAAGATAGAGCCACGCTATCGCAATTTAGAGTTGTTCTTAAGTCAAGAAGAGAAGGAATGGTCGGAGATGCTCTTGAAGAGGCAAGGTATTAGGAGGGATGACTTGATTGTTGGAATAATCCCGGCTGGAGGGGCAAGTTGGGGAAGCCAGAGTTATTTGAAGCACTGGCCAGCAGAGAGATTTGCTTATGTATCAGATAAATTGGTAGAGAGATTGGGCGTCAAGATAATTATTTTTGCCAGTATATCTGAGAGCAATATTGCCGAAGAGGTAATCCAGAAGATGGGTTATTCAGCGGTTAATCTCATAGCTAAGACCGATCTACGCCAATTCATAGCGCTAATTGACAGGTGTAATCTTATTATTACTAATGACGGAGGCCCGCTTCATATAGCCGTTGCCCTGGGGGTTAAGAGCATTTCTGTTTTTGGGCCTGTAGATGAGCGAGTTTACGGGCCCTATCCGCCAGATATCAATCATGTAGTGGTAAAGAATGATATCCCCTGCCGACCCTGTTATCAGAGGTTTCGTATTCCGGAATGCCATCGTCAACGTAACTGCCTTCTTGGTATTTCCGCGGATGAGGTTTTGCGACATGCGGAGAGATTGCTTTCTCAAAAAGAAAGATAGAAATGGAATTGTATAAAATCAGGGATTATCCGCAAGGCTTATTCATACGCGCATATCATAAAAAGATATACCTTAGATTGCGCGAAAAGGTAAGGAGTATAGCAATTTACAAGTCTGGTGGCGGATTGGGAGATTTAGTCCAGAGCATACCTCTTTTTCGTAGCTTCAAGGAGATGTTCCCCCGGGCGCGGATAGTCTATCTGGGTTTATATCAGAGGCCACGTTGCAACACATTATTCCGCAATATACCTTATATAGACGATTATATTGAATATAGCCGCCCGGGACAGGAGAATTCATTTGGAGAATATTTAGGTTTTCTTAGAATGTATTCTAAAAGGTTTGATCTTATTGTAGATACACAATCTAAGTTCATGCCCTCCTTTTACTTATGGTTATTAAAATCAAGATATTTTATCTCAAGAAATCCATTTTTTTCTCACTGGAGATTCGTTTTGAATCCGAGGAGGAGGGTTCATATAGTGGCAAAGATGCTTTCTTTAGCAAGGGTTGTCGGGTTTAAGGATGTCAATTTTAGCCCTGTGATAGAAATTGCCCCAGAGTATCTTTCTCTGGCCAGGGATTATCTTGGTGGATTCTCTGGTCGGTTTATCTCTATTTTACCAGGTGCCGGGCATCCTTATAAAATGTGGGGGAAGGAGAGATTTGCCTGTTTGGCCGATAAGTTTTATTCGATGGGCTATCGGGTTATTCTGGTAGGAGCCAAGACAGAGCAGGCTCTTCTTCTGGATGTAGCGCAGAGTATGAGAAGCAATCCGATAATTCCCGTTATTGATGAGCCGAGATTTGGAGAGGACCCTATTTATAGCATTGGTCTATTTCGTCTCTCTGAGCTGACAGTGGGCTGTGACTGCGGGGGGCTGCATTTAGCCACGCTGGCTGGTTGTCCGGTAATCGGATTATACGGGCCAACCAATCCCATAAAGAGTGGTCCGTTGGGTGAGAGGAATGTTGTTATATATAAGGCTATGCACTGCTCGCCATGCGGTATGCAGAGCTGTGATGCGGGAAGAAGGTGTTTTAATGAGATTAAGCCAGAGGAGATAATTGAGGCGGCTAGATTTATATTGGGAGGATGATCTTAGATATTTCAATAGAAAAAGATACATATAATATAAAAGGCAGCTTGGTGAGTAAGGATGTTATTTATGTTCAATAGATAAAAATCAAGGGAGGAGGCCGTGTCAGATAAAACCCCGCTTTCCTGTGTAGTTATCACAAAGAATGAAGAGGCAAATATTGAGGAGTGCTTGAGGAGTGTTTATGGTTGGGCAGATGAGATTATCGTCGTTGACGACGAGAGTAGCGACCGTACCTTAGAGTTGGCAAAAAGATATGCCAATAAGGTTTATAGCCGAAAGATGGATATTGAGGGCAGGCATAGAAATTGGGCTTATGCTCAGGCCAGCAATAATTGGATTCTAAGTCTGGATGCCGATGAGAGGGCTACGGATGGGTTAAAAAGAGAGATTACGGAGATGCTAAATAAAGATACAATTTTTGCAGGATTTACTATTCCCAGGAGGAATTTATTGGGTAGCTATTGGTTAAGATGGGGAGGGCAGTACCCGGCGGCACAGTTGAAATTATTTAGAAAGGATAGGTTTAAATGGGAGGAGGTACAGGTTCATCCACGTGCATTTCTAGATGGTAAGTGTGGACATTTGCAGAATGATATTATTCATTATTCCTGGCGTGACTTCGCGCATTTCTTTGATAAGATTAATTCTCAGAGTACACTTGAGGCAAAGAAGTGGATATTTACCAAGAGGAGGATGTCTTTACCACACGCACTCTGGAGGACAGTTGATCGCTTCTTCAGGAAATTCATCCGCAAAAAGGGTTACAAGGACGGATTCTATGGATTCATAGCCGCTCTCTCTGACAGCCTGTATCAGATTATGAGTTATGCCAAGTATTGGGAGATGAAAAGATGCTCTGCCGAAGAGGATAATTAATAATGTGCATCAGGCATTTCGTTGGCATTCATAAGAGGCTTAAGGTATGAAAATTATATTTCTTGATCGCGACGGTGTAATTAATACCTATCCAGGAGATGGTAGGTACGTTACATCGTGGGGAGAGTTTCATTTCTTGCCAGGGGTCAAGCCAGCACTCAAGAGGTTATTTGTATCTGGATATAAGATATTCATTATTTCAAATCAAGCCGGTGTGGCTAAGGGGATATATTCAAGAGAGAGTTTAGGGGAGATTACCAATAATATGCTTGATGAATTAAAGGAGGCAGGGATTGAGATAAGCGGTGTATATTATTGTTTACATCGCGAGGAAGACAACTGTTCCTGCCGTAAGCCCAAGAGCGGATTGATAGAAAGGGTATTACGGGAGCATAGCATCCATAAGGATTTATTAAGTAGAACATTCTTTGTCGGAGATTCTATGAGAGATATACAAACAGGTAGAAATGCAGGGTGTCGGACAATCCTGGTATTCAGCGGCAAGGAGAAGCCGGATAATCAACTTAATTGGAATGTGCAACCGGATTTTGCTACTGCCGATTTACCTGCAGCGGTAGAGATAGTTCTGCAAGTTTAAACAGTAGGTTATTATATGAAGATAATTATTGCTTACGCCTCAGCGGGTAGTGGACACAGTCGTGCTGCCAGGGCTATTTATGACTGTATTAAAAATGTTATATCTGAGCGGGAGATTAAGATTATAGATACCCTAAGATATACAAATTTATTATTTGCTAAACTTTATTCTTCCGGATACTATCTTCTGGTTACGCATCTGAGGCCACTATGGGAGATGGGTTATCATTTAAGCAACTCTAAATTTATCTGCCGTTTTTTTAATTTTCTCTGTCGTTTAAACTGCGGCAGATTCAATAGATTACTCATCAGCGAGAATCCAGATGTTATTGTAGTTACGCATTTTCTCCCCGCCGCAATGGCAGCTTATCTTAAGGGAAGGTCCAAGATCAGCTCCCGCCTTATCACTATAGTTACTGATTTCGGTGTGCATTACCTATGGGTCTATAAGAATTGCGATGATTATATTGCCGCTATGGATTATACCCGCAACCAATTAATTAAACGTAATATTGACAGCAACAAGATTAGAGTACTGGGGATACCTATAAGCCCGGAATTCTCAGCTAAGTCTCGCGAGCATAGAGAGACAGATGAATTTACCGCCTTACTGGTTACCGGCTCTTTTGGTTTCTCCTTAATCGAGGGTATTGTTAATATGCTCTACTCAGAGTTGAGGATGATTGTGGTTTGCGGCAATAATCAGAAGTTATATTATAGATTGAAAAATAGGCCATATCCTAATATACGCCTTTTCGGGTTTACCAATAATATGCCAGCCTTGATGTCTCAGGCAAATTTGGTTATTACTAAAGCTGGGGGGTTGACTATTTCCGAGTCATTGACTATGGAGTTACCCATGGTTTTTATCGGGAGTATTCCCGGCCAGGAGACAGAGAATGCGCGTATTCTATCAAGTTGCAATTGTGGAATTGAGGTCAGGAATTTAAGGGAGCTAAAGGCAGTTATTATCAATTTGAAGAACAGCCCAGAAAGATTAAGCTTAATGCGCCAGAGTGCCGGCAGGTATAAAAAACCAGATGCCGCAGAGAGAATAAGCAGATACATATTTGAGATATGTACGCACAGATAGTATTTAATTTGCCTGTAGATGGTCCGTTTGACTATTATATCCCTCCAGAATTAAATTCCGAGATAAAGCCGGGCATAAGAGTAGGGGTTTCATTTGGGAGGAGGAGCTGTATCGGCTATGTAGTTGGTAAGAGCAGATATACCCAAGTCAAAAAGGTAAAACCCATCTTAAGGGTTATCGATCGCGTTCCTATTTTAGATAGATTGATGTTAAGAATAACCAGAAGGGTAGCTGATTATTATGCCTGTAGCTGGGGTGAGGCGATAGAGTCATCTATACCGCTGAGTTTACGAAAGGGTAAGAGGATAGAGCTTAAGGAGCAATCCTGCAAGATGCACCGTGATAGCAGCTGGGAGATAGCATTATTGCAAGGGGCTTCCGAGCACAGGCGGTGGGAGCTTTACCTGCGGGAGATAGGTGATAACATCAGGAGAGATAAAGGGGTTATCTTTCTGGCTCCGGATAAAGAACAGGCTGACTTTGTTCAGGGAGAGATAAGCCAGAGATTAAATATCGATGTTGGCCTATTGCACAGCCAGCAGTCGGCAAAGGAGGAGTTGTCACAATGGATAAAGATAAAGCAGGATAAGTTAAGAGTAGTGGTGGGTACACGAATGGCGATTTTTGCGCCTCTACCCAATTTAGGCCTCATTATCATTACAGAGGAACAGAGTCCAGTTTACAAACAGGATTCAGTTCCTCACTATAATGCTGTGGGGGTGGCAATTATACGTGCCAAGATAGAGATGGTAAAGCTTATACTCTCCAGCCTCAGTCCCTCATTAGAGAGCTGGTATCAGGCACAGAAGAAGAGATATAAATATATATTGAAGGATACACAGATATCCGTACCCCAGATTAAGATAATCGATTTAAAGCGGGTTGGTTTTACCTCGGGTAGAAGAGGGATGAAACTATCAATAACGCTGGAGGAGTCTATAAGAAAAGTCATTGAGCAGGATGGTAGGATACTTTTATTTCTTAATCGACGGGGGTTTGCTATTGTCGCCTATTGCAAGAATTGCGGTTTAGTTTTACGCTGTCCACGCTGTAATGCAAATCTGATACTGCATTTTCAGAATAATAAATTGTTATGCCACAGGTGTAATTATAAAACTCAATCTCCCCGACTCTGCCCCCAGTGCAATTCTGGATACATATCTTATTCCGGTTTGGGTACAGAGAAGCTGGAGAGCGAGATAAGCAGGATATATCCATACGTTAGCATTGCTCGCTTGGACAAGGATGAGAGGAGTATTCCAGAGGATGCCCGGGTAGTTATCGCTACCGAATCAATATTCAGGCATACAGCCAAGATTAAAGATTTTGATTTAATCGGGGTTATATCTCCGGATGCTGTTTTGAATCTGCCTGATTTCCGTGCTGCCGAGAGGGTATTTTCTGTATTGTTCCGTCTTTGCAGATTGACTCATAAATATTTAATTATCCAGACAAATTTTCCCAATCACTACTGTTTCAAGGCATTGGAACAGAGGAGGCCTGCGTTTTTCTACGAGAAGGAATTGGCTTTGCGCCGTCAGTCCGAATTGCCACCTTTTAATCATATTATTATGGTTAGTTTGAGAGGCAGGAACAAAGAAAGGGTGAGTTCGGTTACGGAGGAATTATTTAATTTATTGAATACGGCCGGTAATAGTTCAATAAAGGTAGTTACCTTTTCGGCTCAGATACCCTATAAAAAGCGAGATAGATATTACGAGCAAATTTTAATAAAGACTAAAAGGGTCATTCAGGCAGTGCGTCTCCTGAAAGATGTATTGAGTAATTTTCACCGTTCGGGTATTATTATTACTGTAGATGTGGATCCTATATAAAATAGGGATGTCTTTGAAGCAGGGTTTTAATCTTGACTGAGATGGATATAGTATTTCTGGGAAGTTCCAAATTCGCCGTCCCCACACTTAAGCATATCATCTCTTCATCCTATAGAATTATATGTGTGGTGACCCGTCCGGACCGTATGAGGGGCAGGGGGCTGAGTTTGTCTTCCACTGAGGTAAAGAAGGCAGCTGAAGCACATGGGTTGCAGATTTATCAGCCTGAGGACGTAAACAGGGAGGAATGCGTGGGGTTTCTGAAGGGCTTGAAACCAGATATATTTATAGTAGTCTCCTTTGGCCAGATTCTTAATCAGGATATTTTGTCTATCCCCAGAATATTGTGTCTAAATCTACATGCCTCATTACTCCCTAAATATCGTGGCGCAGCTCCTGTTAACTGGGCTCTTATCAGGGGGGAGACTGAGACAGGGGTAAGCGTAATCAAGATGAGTAAGAGATTGGATGCCGGGCCGATTATTATGCAGAGAAAAACAGAGATTAATGATAATGATGATGCACAGAGCTTAAGCGATAGGCTTTCGGTGTTGGGCGCGGAGGTAATGCTGGAGTCATTAAGGTTAATCCAGATTAACAGATATGAGTTAGTCTTGCAGGACGAATCAGAGGCAACCCTTGCCCCCAAATTAAAAAAAGAAGATGGTTTGATTGAATGGGATAAGCCCGCTCGAGATATTTTTAATCTTATTCGGGGTTGCGCTGGCTGGCCAGGTACATTTACTTATTATAAGGACAAAATTTTAAAGATACATAAGGCTCGCATATCTTATTCCTTTGCTTCTGTTGCCAGCCGAACAGATTACTCTCCGGGCGAGATATTAGAGGCGTCTTCTCAAGGGTTGATTGTAGGAGCTGGCAGCGATTATTTGTTAATAGAGGAGCTACAGATGGAGGGTAAGAAGAGGGTGAGTGCTGCAGAATTTATTTCTGGATATAAAATCTCCGTCGGAGAAAAGCTTGGTATGAAAAAATAGTTGCAACATAAAATAATTTTGATATAATTAACCGCTATGCCCGAATTAAGAAAAGACCCGATTATCGGAAGATGGGTTATTATTGCTACTGAGAGAGCAAAGCGCCCAGATCAGTTCTCGCCACCCCCGGAGGGTCCGAGCGAGGGGGAGTGCCCATTCTGCCGAGGCAATGAGCAACATACGCCTCCCGAGATATTTGCTATCCGCAACGGCCCACTTTCTGAGAAAAATGTTTCAGACTGGAAGGTAAGGGTTGTTCCCAGCATTAAGCCTATGTTGAGGATTGAGGGCGAGCTGGACCGTCGCGGTCATGGGATCTATGATATGATGAATGGTATCGGGGCTCATGAGGTAGTTATTGAGACGCCGGAGCATATTAATAATATAGCGGATTTGTCTTTGGAGCAGATAGATAGCGTTTTTGGCGTTTATATAGATCGCATTACCGACCTGGGTAAGGATAAGCGTTTTAAATATGTCTTGGTTTTTAAAAATCACGGCTGGGCTGCCGGAGGGGGAAGGATAAAACACAGCCGCTCGCAGATTATTGCTACACCGGCTACACCCAAGCGGGTAAAGGAGGAGTTGTTGGGGGCAAGGAGGTATTTTGATTATCATGAGCGTTGCATATTTTGCGATATGATAAAGCAGGAGTTAGAGCTTAAAGAGCGCCTGATAATAGATATCGACGGATTTATCGCTATTGCTCCCTTTGCCTCCAGGTTCCCCTTTGAGGTCTGGATTATGCCTAAAGGGCATTCTTGTGATTTTGTTGCCCTGGAGGATAGGCATCGCAGGGACCTAGCAAAGATATTAAAGGTTGTCTTGTTAAAGCTGAAGATAGGGCTTAACGATCCTCCCTTTAACTATATCATCTACACTGCTCCCTTCCGACGACCAAAGGTTGGCTACTGGAAGACAATTGAGGAGGATTATCATTGGCATATTGAGATAATGCCGCGCTTAACACGGGTAGCCGGATTTGAATGGGGTACTGGTTTTTATATTTGTCCGTTACCTCCCGAGAATGCAGCTAAGTTTTTAAGAGAGGTTAAGGTAGAGATAGAGAATACCGTGACCGTGTAGAATTATCAGTCAGAGTAATTCTTATAATTATCAGGTAGATTATAAGTTATGGGTGAGCTGAGAAGGGATCCAGTAGTAGGCAGGTGGGTGATTGTGGAGACAGAGTCTCCTCTGCGCCCGGAGAATTTCGAGAAGGAGAAGCATCACTGGAAAGGAGATGGCTGTCCGTTTTGTTATGGCAATGAACATCAGACTCCACCCGAGATTGAGGCGCTTCGTGACCCCAAGACGCTACCCGATACCCCTGGATGGCAGGTGAGGGTTGTGCCGAATAAATTCCCCGCTCTTCAGATAGAGGGGGATATTGACCGCCGGGGGTTAGGTATCTACGATATGTCTAACGGCGTGGGGGCACATGAGGTAATCATCCAGAGCCCTTATCATAATAAGGAGATTCCTGATTTGTTGGATGTTGAGGTGGAGAATATAATCAAGATATGTTGTCGCAGAACAGAGGACTTAAAGAAGGACAGGCGCTTTAAATATATATTACTGTTTAAGAATTATGGACCCTCAGCAGGGGCATCTCTGGCGCATCCGCATATTCAGTTAATTGCCTTGCCGATGATTCCCAAGAATCCTGCTGAGGAGATTCAGGGTGCACTGGAATATTTTGAGTTCCGTGAGCGTTGTTTATTCTGTGATATGCTCAGACAGGAAAAGCAGGAGAAAACGAGGGTGGTGGTTGAGAATAAATATTTTATAGCCTTCTGTCCGTTCGTGTCCAGATTTACCTTTGAGGTCTGGATTATGCCCAAGATACATAATTCCTTTTATTGCGCTGTGGCGAAAAGCTCAGCAGAGATTACAGATTTGGCTAAGATTTTGAAAGAGGTTCTACAGAGATTGAGAATAACTCTTTCTGACCCGGCCTATAACTTTATCATTCACACCTCACCCGTTAATCAGGATGAGGAATTGGCGCATTATCACTGGCATATCGAGATTATGCCGACATTAACCAGGGTGGCTGGTTTTGAGTGGGGGACAGGCTTTTATATTGTCTCTACCCCACCGGAATTGGCGGCTAAGTATCTTAGAGAGGCTCAGATTTAAAAGGAGGTATGTAGGATGTCAGTAAAGGTAGGTATTAACGGTTTTGGCAGGATTGGAAGGCTTGTTTTACGAGCAGGTATAGATAATAAGAATATAGATTTTGTGGCGGTAAATGATTTACCGGTGGGCACAGAGACATTGGCGCATCTATTGAAATACGACTCTACCTTCGGAGTGTTGGATAAGGATGTGAAAGCAAAGCAGGACTCTTTACTGGTAGGAGGAATCCAGATTAATGTATTAAGTTATAAGTCTCCTGCGGAGATCCCCTGGAAGGACTTTGGGGTGGATATTGTCGTGGAGTCAACAGGTATATTTAGGGATAAGGAAAAGGCATCCGGGCATATTAGCGGCGGAGGAGCCAAGAAGGTAATTATCAGCGCCCCCGCGAAGGGCGAGGATATCACTATTGTTCTGGGCGTTAATGAGCAGAGTTACCAGGCCGCAGAGCATAACATTATCTCTAATGCCTCCTGTACTACTAATTGCCTGGCTCCCTTGGTTAAGGTGTTGCTGGATAACTTCGGCATAAAATCTGGGCTGATGACTACAATACACTCCTATACAAATGACCAGCGTATCCTTGATTTACCTCATAAGGACTTAAGACGGGCGCGTGCTGCCGCGATATCCATGATACCGACTACTACAGGTGCTGCCTCGGCGATCGGAAAGGTTATCCCTGAGTTGAAGGGAAGGCTTGATGGCTTGGCGATACGCGTTCCTACCCCCGATGTTTCCATAACAGACCTTACCTGCGAATTGGAGAAGGATGTGGGCAGGGAGGAGATAAATGCCGTTTTTAAAAAAGCAGCAGAGGGGAATCTTAAGGGGATACTGGAGTATCTGGATACCCCACTGGTCTCTAAGGATTTTGTAGGAAATTCCCACTCCTGTATATTTGATTCAGAGCTTACCAGGGTAATTGCTCCGGGCTTGGTAAAGGTTTTAGGATGGTATGATAACGAATGGGGGTATGCCTGCAGGATAGTGGATTTAATCGAATACATTTATAAAAAGGGATTATAAACCCTATCTGAATTTTAGTATAATTTTCTTAAAAAGAGAGTAACTGTTCTGTTACTCTCTTTTTTATTGTAAAATATAATAAAATATACTATAATATATCAAATGTTGATAAAATTGAATAATCTGATAAATTTATATCTGTAGTATTCCGGGGTGTGTCACAAAGATTACATTTCGGAATATAGAAAGGAGATAAGATGACCGAGAACCTCATGGACATTAAACAGGCGGCAAAGTATCTACAGATGAACA
>JAOZPD010000045.1 GCA_029932935.1 Candidatus Omnitrophota bacterium
TGTAAAACAGATCCACTAAACTCTTGCCATCTATAACCAAGAAGCCTGACTCCCCTGGTATTGATGTTGAGCGAAGATAAACCTTATCAGATTCACTGATTGAGCGAACATCCAGGCTCATCAGATCAGAGAGAGAAAGAAACTTCCCCTGTTTAAGATACTGCGCTGCCATCATTATTATCTTATACTTATCTACCTCTTCCTCTAATTGAGCTACTCCCTCATCAAGCCATAATGGAATCTCGCTCTTAAAACCGACAAAATCTCTGAAAATGAGATGGGCCATCTCGTGAGGTAAAATAGACTCTAGAAAGTTTTCGCTTCCTGAATAACTAAGGATTACCTTATTTCTATACTCAGCCATGCCCTCTGACCAATCTGGCTGACCAGAGGCCTCTAGATACGATGAATGGTCAGGATAGATGTAAATTTTGACGCGGTTATCCCAGGTCCAAAAATTTGAATAGCGCGCATAACCTAAATCTGTGGCTATACGTTCGTAGTTCCTCTCGGCTTTATACAACACATCCCTGGCAAAAAACTCATCCTCTGTAAAATATACTATAAAATGCTCGCCTTTCAATTCCTCCCAATTCTGTGCCAAGACTGATGTGCTGAATAATAAAAAAATAAAAAGAACAATTACGTTCTTCATTATTAGTTCTATTTTTTTATTTTGCTAAACAAACTAATCTAAATTATCTCAATTATCTTGCCAGAACATTAATCTGAAATATAGGTAGAAGCATAGCCACCACAATGAAGCCTACGGCTAAACCCATTATTAAAATCATTACTGGCTCTAAGAGCGAGGTCATTATCTTTATCGTATCTGCTATATCCTTCTCGTATGCTCTGGTTATTTCAGCCAGGGCCTCATCTAATCTACCAGACTCCTCTCCTACACTAATCAGATTGGTCATATATGCTGGGAAGATTTTAGACTTCTTCAGACTGCGTCCAAACGATCCGCCCTGCTCTAATTCTCGATAGCTATGCAATAAATGCCTCTTGATTATATCGTTTCTTAAAATTGGGATACTCACCTCGATTGCCTTTAATATCGGCATACCACTCCTGATTAATAACTCCAGACTACGACTGAATCTAGCGAGCTCTGCCTTAAGGAAAAAGTCTCCGAATAATGGCAAGTGTAACTTCAACCGATTAACAGTCATCTTCAGCAAATCGGATTTCTCACGATATCTATAAAACAACAGGAAGCCTCCTATAAACAATAGTATCCAAAACCAGTCATGACGTAACCTGTTACTTAGAAGAATGAGAATTCTTGTAGGCAATGGTAAATCTTGACCGAGATTAACAAAAATCCGCATAAGACGAGGCATGACGTAGGTAAGCATAAATACGACTGTAGCGATACCCACAAAAGCCATAAGTGCCGGGTAAGCCAGAGCCGTACGAATCTTGGAGAGTATCTCCTCCTGCTGCTGACGATAATCAGCAACTCTTAAAAGAACCTCCTGCAGCGTACCGCTATCCTCACCTGTGCGCACCATAGCGACATAGAAATTGGAGAATACGTGTGGGTAGTTAACTAAAGCCGAAGATAGCTGTTTGCCATCCCTTATCTCATTATGGATATTAATAAGCAGATTTTTAAAATGTGGATTATCTGACTGCTCGGAGATTATATTAATGGCGCGCAGTATAGGCACACCAGACCTTATTAAACTGGAGAGCTGGCGACTAAAAACAGTAATATCACGTGACCTTATTCTACCTGTAATCCTGACCACCGGTTTTGACTTTCCGGCATGGACAAACTCCTGCACACGTACAGGCACATATCCCATCTGGTTAATCTTCTCAATAGCCTCTTCTTTGCTCTCAGCTCCGACTGTGCCTTCTATAGTGGATTCTGGGCCCTTCTTAGCGCGATATTTGTAAATTGACATCTAAGCAACCGCCTTTTAGTTTTATAGAATTCTTGTTTGACCCTTTATTAAGAAACGGTTTTCTGTTTCTTGCCACTTCGGCTTTCTATGTATTTATCTAACCTTGCTCGCTGTGCACTGGTTATATCCAGGAAACAGGCAGCAACATCGTAACTCTTATCAACCTCAACCTCTTTCACCCTTACCACCCGCGCTAAACACTCTATGGTCTCTCTCTCGCCCGGTAACTCAATCGCCAACTCCAGAATGGCTCCTATGGGTAAGGGGCGTGAAGAGAAGAAAAGTACTCCTCCCGCGCTAATATTCTTCGTGGCGCTAAGGTGCTCTGGTGTATATCCCCGCTTCAGTAGTTGCTCTCTAGACTCAAAAACCTTATAGCGTAAATTACTCCGGCTATCTAAACGTCTATAAACCCTTCTCTCAATCGGCGTCTTTGCCTTAGCCCCTAATTGATGCGTAAGAGATAATTCCTCCCTTTCCGAAACAGTATACCCCTCAGAAGAAGTAACCCTCATCACCTCTTCTGGAGTAGTAATCCCGGCGAATATCTTCTGCCAGCCGTCCTGACGAAGGGTCCGCATCCCTCTAGACATTGCTGCTTTCTTTATCTCGCTGGCAGATGCTCTCTTTAGAACCAAATCCTTTATCGCCTCATCGACCAGGAGAATTTCGTATATTGCTGTGCGACCATAAAAACCTGTGAAATTACAATGCTCACATCCCTTACCACGATATAATGTAATCCTATCAAGCAGCTCGGAGGTTAGGTCGCGGGAGACCTGCTCTCTAATTCGCTCCAAAGAAGATTTATCCTCAATCTTGCATCTGGGACAAATAACCCTCACCAGACGCTGGGCAATAAATGCCTCCACACTTGAGGCCACAAGATAAGGCTCAACCCCAATATCCAGCAGGCGCGTAATCCCGCTGGCCGCATCATTGGTATGTAAAGTAGAGAATACGAGATGCCCCGTAAGCGCCACCCTAATAGCAATCTCAGCGGTCTCCAAGTCTCTAACCTCTCCTACCATCATCACATCCGGATCGTGTCTTAACATGCTACGTAACCCACGAGCGAAATCAAGACCGATTTGCGGCATCACCTGTATCTGGGTTATACCAGACATTTCATATTCAATAGGGTCCTCTATGGTTATAATCTTGCGCTCCTTCGTGTTAATCTTACTCAAGCAGGCATATAAGGTTGTTGTCTTGCCGCTTCCTGTCGGCCCGGTAACAAAGATTATACCGTGTGGCTTCTGAATCAGGCGCTCAAATAACTCCAAATCCTCACGGAGAAGACCCAACTTCTCCAGGCTGAGGAGCATCTGTGTAGGTAATATTCGAATAACAACGCTTTCTCCATAAGGAGTAGGTAAAGTAGAGATCCTTAAATCCAATGTCTGCTCCAGTGTTTTAACTATTGCGCGGCCATCCTGGGGAAGTCGATGTTCAACAATATTTAAATTCGACATAATCTTGATACGTGAGATTATTGCATTTAGAAAATGCTTTATCTGAGGGGGGACCTTTGCATCGTAAAGCACTCCATCTATGCGATAACGTAAGACCACCTCTCCCCGATAAGGCTCGATGTGAATATCGGTTGCGCGTTTTTTGTACGCCTCCAGGATTATCTGATTAACTAATCTTATTACGGAGGCATCCTCCGCTAACTTCTCTATATCCTCTACTCGTTCTGTGGCTCTCTCAATTAGAGGAGCCTGCTCGCCAGTAGGTGTGCGGGAGATAATCTTTTCTAATGTCTCTGCTCCCAATCCATAGTATTTACTTAACATTTCTGTTATCTCGCCTTCTCTGGCAAGACTCATCTCTATCTCGAAACCCAGCTGCATCCTAATCTCATCCTGAGTCTTTATATCCAGAGGATAGGAGACGGCAATTTTCAATGATTTATCTTTTATCTCTATGGGTATAAATTTATAATAATAAGCTACCTTCAGAGGAATACGCTCAATAACTGTTTTATCTATGGTGATGGACTTTAGATCAACATAGGGTAAACTCAACTTCTGAGACAAAATATTCAGCACATCATATTCGGGAACAATATTGCGTTTGATTAAGATAGAGGCGAGTGTCTGGGAGGTCTTCTCTGATTCTTTAACTAACTTCTCCAGATAATTCTTATCAAGTCTGCCCTGTGTAATTAATGTATCGTAAAGAATATAATCTACTTTAGTCATCTGGATATTACATTCCAAAATCCCGCTCTGTTATCCGTGGGGAGCAAGCTGCCTCCTATCTCTATCAATTGTTTTTAAATGTCTGAGGATTGCATCTGTAAAGGAGGACCCCATTCTCTTAATTCTATTAAAATGCTAATACCAACACGAAATCTCTCTGCATATCTTATCTATAAAGAACCAATCATATAAAAATCACTCTCTGCGCGACGATCCATTTCACCGGATATAATCTGAAGGCAGCCTTGCAGCGTCTGTTCAACTGTAACATACTCTCCCTTTTTGCCTGTATATGCCTCAGCAACAAAGAAGGGCTGGGTTAAAAAGTTCTGCAATTTTCTAGCCCTCTCATACAGAATTCTATCTCCAGCTGAAAGCTCGTCCACACCGATAACAATAACTATACGACGTAGTTCCTCATATCGTTGGAGTACACGAATAACCTCCTGGGAAACATCAAAATGATGTTGTCCAACAATATCCGGATCAAGATTAGCACTCGATGAAAGCAAGGGGTCTATAGCTGGATAAAGACCAAGCTGGACCCTCTGACGGGAAAGAACTAAAATGGAGTCCAAGAAACTGAATATAGTCACTACTGCTGGATCGGTAAGGTCATCGGCTGGGATATAAACGGCTTCCACTGATGTAATTGACCCGCCACTCTCTCTTGATGAGCGTATTCTTTCATGGAACTCGCTTGCCTCAGAGACCAATGTCGGCTGATATCCTGTCTCTGAAGGAACGCGCCCGAGAAGACTGGAGATCTCCGCACCAGCCTGCAAAAACCTGAATATGTTATCGATAAAAAGAAGGACATCTTGATTTTTACGCTGGATGGACTCAGCTAAAGTAACTCCACTCATCGCTACCCCAAAACGCGCTCCGGGAGGTTCATTCATCTGGCCAAATATTAAAACTGTTTTAGATAATATATCGCGCTTGGAAAGCTCAAAATAAAGCTCGTTACCCTCACGAATACGCTCACCGGCTCCCGTAAATACACAGGAACCACCGTATTTCTTGACAACATTATGAATTATCTCTAAGGTTAATATACTCTTACCCAGTGCAGCCCCTCCCAAAATACCTGTTTTACTACCTTTTACTAAAGGAAAAAGGAGATCGATAATCTTAATTCCTGTTTCCATTATCTCAAACTTCCCAGATGTTTCCTGATTACTCTGAACACGTACACCTAATCGCGGACGACGTATTGGAATTCTCTCTCCCGCCGGCAAATCTCCCTTTTGGTCAATCGGCTCTCCCCATATATTTATGATTCGCCCGTAAAGAGTATCTCCTGAGGGTATCTGAATTGGCTCTCCGCAAGCATAGGCTGGGGCGTTTCGCTGGAGGTTAAAAGTAGAATTAACAGCGATACAACGAGCAATATTATCTGGCAGATGCTCAGCAACCTCCAATACGACCCTTCTTCCGTCAACTGTTTGTGTATTTATGTTCTCTAGAATATTGGGTATGTCTTCTCTGGAGGGAAACTTTATATCAACTACTGGCCCTTGAACAGAAACCACATATCCCTTCTTGGAATTCTTATCTGACTCCATAACTATTTATCCGTATTACCTAAAAGACAACCGTGCTGCAAACAATTCACGCATATTACGATCAATTAATTCATGACGCTGTCTAAAATACTGAAGCCTGAGCTGTCCTTCTATCTCATCGAGCTTATATCCGCTTTCTTCTAAATGAATAAAACGCGCTGCAACCTCAGCTAAGCGACTTAAACCGAAAATCTCATAGAACTTCTGCCCAAGAAGAATATAAATTAAATATCCCGCCACATCTCCAAGAGAAGACTCTTCAATTACCTCAAAGGGAGCTAATATCTCTTTCCTCTGTGCCCTTTTGAAAGGCAGAAGCTGCAATGCCATAATCCGTTGCGTCATAATTGAAGTAGCATAGGGGTAGAATATCCTCAGTGCTCCCAATCTCTCATTGAATTCCTCTTCAACAATATAATCCCTTAGATGCATCGCCTGAATAAATCTACTCTCGTCCTTGATTCCCTCAAAGGATGTATAAGGAATATTCTTCTCCTGAGCATAAATCTTACCTTTCTCTCCAATAATTATCAATCTGGCTCCGCTGTTCTCGACTTCAGTCAATGCCATAGACATAACTTGAATGTTGAGTGCGCCCAAAAAACCCACGTCTGAAGTAACCGCAATAACCCCAGGAGTCCTCTGAGTTAGATTCAATAAAGGGTGCCGTAAGTCTCCTCTGTCGGGGATCATCTCAAAAAGGCCTTCTAAGAGTTGAAAGATTCTATCGTACGATTTAATATTACGTTCTATAACATGATATTGAAATATAGCAATATCCTTCAACACATCAATCAGGCTGGCTAGGTTACGGTTAAATTCTAAATCTTTTTTTATCTGGGAGAGTAGCTTCATGATATAGCTTAAATCTAAGTAACGCCAAAATACTGATTTAACTCCTCGCGTAACCTTGCCTTATTCGAATCAGTTAAAACCTGAGTATTCCTGATCTCGGGGAGTAAATCCGGATACCTGTCTTTCAATCTATTAATAAACTCAACCTGAAACCTTTTGATATCTGAAGGCGACAGGTTATCTAAAACACCCGAGGACAAAGCAAATAAATAAACTACCTCTACCTCCATTGGGATCGGCTTATTCTTATCCTGGGTTAATAATTGAGTTATAGCATGACCTCGCCTTATCTTCTCCTCGGCTTCCTTGGAAATGTTGGTTGTACGTAATTGTGTCATCTGTAGAAGCTCCTGATACTGAATGTATTCCAATCTTAATCTTCCGCTTAATTCTCTCATTGCCGGCCACTGTGCCTTATTGCCGATTCTGGAGACAGAAAGACCGAAATCAATGGCTGGTTTAATCCCCTTCTTAAATAGGCCGGTATTAAAATAGATTTGACCATCCGTCATAGAAATAAGATTGGTAGAGATATAGCCGGTAACATCCCCTTGTAATATCTCAACAATAGGGAAGAACGTCATTGAGCCTCCCCCTAATTCTGTTTTGAGATACCCGGCACGTTCCATCAATTGAGAATGAACGTAAAAGATATCTCCCGGATACGCCTCTCTTCCAGGGGCTCGCTCAAGTAAAAGAGAGATTTGACGATATACCCAGGCATGCTTGGTGAGGTCGTCAAAAACCACAAACACATCCTTACCTTTACGCATAAAATACTCCCCCAGCATCGCAGCAGTATAAGGCGCCAGATACTGCTCTCCCATTGAGGCAGAGGCAATCCCGCTGATTACTATCGTATGCTCCATTGCCTTTTTTTCGCGAAAGATATTCAATATTTTCATCAAACTGACGTATGTTTTACCAATACAGCAATATATACAAATTACATCTTTTCCTCTCTGGTTAATAATAGCATCAATACCAACAGTAGTCTTTCCTGTAAGCCGGTCTCCGATAAGAAGCTGCCGCTGCCCTTTAGCAATAGGGATAACAGCATCCAGAATCAACGTACCTGTTTCTAATGTCTTCTCAACCGGTATCCTATCTAATACCCCGGCAGCCTCAGCGAATACAGGATAAAACGCCGCGGGGATAATCTCCCCCATCTCATCTACAGGCTCGCACAGGCTATTAACCACTCTGCCTAAAAAATTCTCTCCCACGGGAAGATACAAGAACTCTCCCTTGCTATAAACTTCATCCCCTGTACGAATAAACTTCTTGGCAGTCAATACTAAAATCTGTACCTCCTCTTCATCAAATCCCAAAACCATTCCCCTGCCACCATGAGGCAGCTCAACAATCTGATTGTTTATACATGAGGGTAGACCTGTGACTTTCAAGATGCACTCACGCACAGACTTCACCACCCCCACCTCATGGACCTCAAACCGCGCTGCTGTCAGATTATTAGTTGCTCGATTCTCTGGCACTAGTAACCTCCTTAATCTTAAACCTCAAACTACCATCGAGCACCAAGCTTCCAATATTAACTATTAAGCCAGCAATTACACCTGAATCAATCTCCTCCTCTAAGGCAATCTCACGCCCTAGCTTTTCCTTAATCTTTGTCTTTAATAATTCTCTCTCTTTGGGCGTGAGTGCGAAAGCGCTAACTATCTTTGTCTCCAATACGCCCTCTGGAATATGTAGACGGTCCAGCTGTTCAAAACTGCTGGTGATTAACTCATCAAGCCAGCGGTGATGAATCTCCTCCCTGATATGCTCTGGTAAAACCTGCTGTATCAATTCGGCTACTCGCTCAAGCGACCTTTCCTCTATCCTCTGATTAATCTCAGCAATAAGCGATTCTCTAGTTCTATCCGCTTGCTCTACCATCTCTTTAGCCCTCTGTTGCGCTTCGTTCAGGATCCTATCTCTCTCTTCTTGCGCCTGGGCAATAATACCCTCTCTCTTCTGATGCGCATCCTGTTGCGCCTGGTTAAGAGCCTCTTTGCATTTACGCTCTGTCTGCTCAAGCTGCTCTTTTATTTGTCTCTCTTTTTTAGCGTACTCTGCGGATAACTGCTTCAGATGCGCTGTAGCACTTATCACATTACGATTCAAAATATTACGCAGAAAAAATATCAAACCAACAAAGATAAAAACCTGCAGAAGTATCAAAGAAACAATTAACATTTCTCAACTCCTTCTCTTTACTGATAATAATATCGAATTACAATAAATATTAATGCCACTGTTTTTATGCTAACTGAATAATTGAAACACGATGAGCATGGCGATAATTGCTGCAGCTTCAGCGAATATTAACACAATGATCATCGCAGTAAAAATCCTTGGAGCCGCTGAAGGATTTCGGCCCAATGCATAAATACTGGATTTGCCACATGCAGCAAAGACCAAACATGGCCCTAAAATACATAAGCCGAAAATTAAAAGGAGTGCTATGTTACGATGCATTTAAGCTATTCCTCTATAATAACAGTCGCTCTATTCCGATAAACTCCTACTACACCGCGACGTATTGTAAAGGTACGCTCATCGATAACCAATTCGCCACTAATCAACCGACTCAATAAAGACTTATGAAAAGGGAGCAACTCAAATACCCCCTTTTCTCCTGGTAAGATTACACTATTAGCTCTACCCTCAAAGATTATCCTTTGAGGCGTAGCAACAATTATCTCCAACATTTTACTATACTAATTTGATTATTTTCAATATATTATATCATTGTTTATCAAAAATTACTATTTTTTTATAAGTTTGTGCTATTACTTATCATAAGGTATGTGCAGCGCAATCTTCTATCTAAATTTTACTTAAATAATGTATAATCGTAATCAATTAATCTCCATAGTAAAATAGTTTCAGAAGATTGTCAAGAAATAGATAGATAAGAAGGGGGATCATCAATTGCTATTACAAAAGGGACACCCTCCTATTTAGCTCAGAGGATGTCCCTTGTTTAGGGAGGAGGATGTCCCTAAATTTATTTTTGTTCGGAATTAGAAGTGGAACGCTGTTCTGATTCCGGAAAGGCGGATTGCTTTGCCGCCTTAAGCAGCTCCTGACTGCTACGAACCTGCTTCTGCCAGACAATAAAGAATATCCCCGTCAACAGCCCAAGGAATACAATAATCATCAGGATAATCAACCAGGTGGTTGTCTTCGAGGGCATATCCCATTTTAACTTCGCCTTCTCTATAATCTCGGGTGTTGCCGGACCAACGGTCGGCTGAAGCAGCTTTTCTAGGTCTGTCATATCCTCCTTTATCTTCTCAATTGCCTTCAGGTTCTGCCGATAGATTCCAATATGCTTCTGTCGACTTACGGTCTCATCAGACTGAGACTTGACTATCTCATCTGTAAGGACATATATATTCCCCGCAATCCTTCTTGCCTGCTCATAATACTGGGTATCTTTAAATCGCTCAACCATATTATCTGCCCGCGTCCTCAACTCATCAAGTTCCTCCTGAGGTATAAGCCAGATATCCTCCACCTCTACCTCAAAGACGCGCACCTGAGAGGGACCGAGCATAAGGTCATTCTTATAGACATAGTACATTGACTTCTCAGAATCGTATTCTATATCCAGGCCACGCAAGTCAATGATATCCTTAAGCCTGACCTCTTTGGGCAGATATACCTTTACCTTGACTGGCTGGGATTTCGTTTTTGAGGGATTAGCGGCTACTACACGGAATCTGACGCTACCGGGAGAGAGTGTGGTAGAAACCACGGGGGTATCCAGACCTCCAAATTTTGCCTCGAAGAGCATATGCAAGAGCTGCACTATAGCCTGGATACTGTCGGTTCTACTGCGTATCTCCTTTATAGTAGGAGATTCACCCAAAGCCTCCTCTACCAGATCGCTAAAGTCGAAGCCTTCCTCTGCGCCTAAGGCGATAAGGCGCTCGGTAACCTCATTGAGCCTGCGAGTAATAATCTCAGAGGGACCCTCCTTGGCAATGGCAGCCGGCAATTCCTCTATAGATTTCTCCAAGGACTTAAGACTCAGAATGATGTTTGTGCCGTCGCTTGAGCCGATCGCTGTCTCCAGTATCCTAACCGCCTCTAATGTCTCATCGACCGAGCTCTTAAGCATTGGGGTCTGAGAGACTAAGCCCTCGATAGTAGTCAAAGAGACCGACTCCACAAGCCCTGAACCGGAGATTAATCCACCAGTCACATGGTCACTGATAATAAAGGTATAAGCCTTATTGGTGGTGAAACGGGAATCCGCCTCAAATGTGTAAACGTATAGTCCGGATTTGACT
>JAOZPD010000046.1:0-2640 GCA_029932935.1 Candidatus Omnitrophota bacterium
ACTCTCTCCACGTACAATCACACTCCTCAAAATAACATCCATCCTCAAATTAATCCGTTCTCCTATGGCTCGTAAAAGCTGGGCGTATAATAGCGATTTCACAAAGTCTATATCAAAAATATCAGTAATCCCGGATAGACGACTAATAAAAATCCCAGAGGTAACATAATTATAAAGCCATGATTTAAATTCATATTGATATGCAACTGTATCCCTTTCAGAAGTGGCGTGAATGCTCTCGGATAACCATATGCCCAGTTGAACCCATGTCAACCTTCCGCCAGAATAACTCTTTTTATATCTCATTAAGAATTTTGGTAAGGCGGCTCCTTCTAATCTCTCCTCTAATATCCTAAGACTTTCGAAAACCCATATATCTGCCTGCCGAATCGCACGCTCGATTTCTCTCTTTACTTTCTCCGCAGGATATCGAACTGAATCATTGAATCTATTTAAATCTATAAAGTTATCCAGATGAGATCTTAATACTGCAACATTTGAATAATTATCGATTATCTCTTCTATCTGAATCAGTATAGAACGAACATAATCAAGATAAACATCATCTGCCTCATATCTCTCTATTAAAGTCCGAATTGCTGTAATGATCTGATTTATAAATCTCTTCGCCTCATTGATATCATTAGCTACCCATACATCATGCATCAATCGGATAATCTCCCCACGCAATCTCGTCTCCTCAATATGCTCTAAAATATACTGATTAACTCTGCGCTGCATATTGTCTATATCTTTTAAACTTACTCTATGTTTTAAACCAGGTATAGACTTGATATCGGCCTGAAAAATCCTACGATGCATATCTATCATATCCAATACAGATACCGGCACGCCCCGGTAAACTATCTCCTGAGTGGGTGTTAACCCCGCTACTACCATCTCTACGGTCTTCTTATCACGGAACAATCTGCCAAAGAAATTATGTGTCTCAACCAGTTGTCGAACTATAGCTATCTCCTCCTCGCTAACTTCTAATCCAGGCCAATGTAACAAAGCCTGAGTAACCATCCTGGATGACTCTATCTCATGGTCATATTCCGATTCGCCCTTAATCTTCCCAATATCATGTAGAAGTATAGTCAACCGCAGTATCCTGCGGAAGTTACTTCCTCTCGTATCCAAAATCCTTGCCGCATTTAATGTATGCTCAAATGCATTAAATCTGCCGTGTACCGGATGCTGCTCTACTCCTACAAGATCTATCACCTCTTGAGGAAGTAACCTCCTCATTATTACACTACCATCACTTAATCTATTAATCCATATTCGGAACTGCTCATCTGTACTCTCGAGTATTGCATCAATGTTTACCTCTACTCTTTGCTCTCTCTCTGCCTCAACTGGAATTGTTGTTACCACAATATCGATTGCGATATCATCAATCTCCTCTTCTACTTTAGCCTCTGCTTGAGAAGACAACTCCTTTACTATATTACGCCTGAAGACCTCCGCTGGAATATTGCCCTCTGGATATTCAGGAGAGACCCAACCACGCCCCATTAATCTATCAGGAACATGAACACCATGACAATCACTCCCTGCAACAGCAATTAAGGGTCTACGTCGATACACAGGATGGGTAGAATTGAGGCGACTTAGCATGCTCTGAATTTGCTTAACCTGTAGCTCTGAATGACGAGAGCTATAAACCTCAATGGCGCGGAAACCATAATAACATTGATTACCAATCTTCACCACAGCATAACGAGATAAGACCTCCTCAACTAATTCTATAGAACCTGCCCTTGGCGGATGAGGAAACACACAGACAGCCCCAACCTTAAGTAAAGCAGAAAATGCAACAGATAAAGGAATAGCAATCCTTCTACGCCATCCTGTATAAGCAGTCGGAAATGCATTCTTTCCAAAATACTTCCTTCTCGTCTCTTCTATATCCTTGGTACCCAACATCTCTGTTCCATATTTATAAAAAAGTGCAGCGGCAAGCTGATAAGATAATGGCCTACCTGAAATATGTCCCTCGATATCACTGGGTAATAAGACTAATCCCCCTTTCCCAAAAATCTCATTAAACCTCAACCTCATCTCTTCAAGACGCTCCACATCCGCCCGTCTGACAGCATCTAAATATTCTCTCTTAAGCATAATTAATCCCTCATCTGTGCTAAATAAATAATTCAATCTCTCTATACTTGGTAATGGTAGAAAATAAAATATAACCTCAAACGGTCGACCTTTATTAGTGCCTGTAATATCATCATAAATGTTCAATTCTATACCGGGAACCACTGTTATACCAAGAAGCTCTCCTGTTTGCATAGCCTCCAATAAACCTTCAAATGTATCGTGGTCTGTAATACCAATTGCCTCCATACCCTGCCTCCACGCCTCCAGAACAATCGCAGCAGGGGTTTGTGAACCATCCGAGATACTTGTATGGCAATGCAAATCTGACCTCCCCTCAAGAGTAAGCGGTCTGTCAATGAGCTCTGGCTGTCTCTGATTTAACCCAGCTATAAAATTGATATATCTTAACCTATCCTGGGGAGACAATGTTCGTAAATTTACCATTATTTCTGCTATTGCTAATCTCTCCTCATCTGCACTATCGTCGCTACAGAAGATCCTTTCCAGTTCTTGAATAATAGTAGTATTCCC
>JAOZPD010000046.1:2650-10607 GCA_029932935.1 Candidatus Omnitrophota bacterium
CCCTGGATGACTCTGAAGGCTCAGCCCAAAATACTGAATTTGAGTGATTAAATCTGACTCCTGGGCAGTAAGAATCTGTTCCAAGCTCTTTCTAATGTGACGAATATCATAGAGAAATTCGTCTACCGTTCTATATCTCTCTCCGCACGGATCTTTGCCGAGGGCTTTTCTGATAACGCGATTAAGCTCTGGGGGAATATAAGGAATATCTATATGCTCTGTATTGCCGACTGATTCACCGTATTTACCATCTGGCATTAAGGGATACTCGTAGAAATGAGATAATTTTATCCCTGTTATCATATAATAAAGATAAACACCCAAGACCAGAATGTCTCTACCTTCTATATAAGGATTGTAACGCCTGGACAGATTGAAATCTATCAATTTAAGATTACCCCTTGCGTCATATCTGGTATTATTGGGATTACTGTCTCCATGAATAATCCCCATATTATTAATATATCTTACTGTGCGCCCCAAGGCATCTATCAAATCTAATGTCTCAAGAAGAGAAATCTCCCCCGGATATACCTCAGCAAGCCCTCTCTCCACATATTCCATAATTAACACCCCCAAAGTGCTATCGTAACCATAAACTCTGACTATATAAGGAATACCGTATGACCTGCCTCCCTGTAAAGATTCAAGTATCTCGTATTCCATATGATGGGTCATCTTCAAGGCTATCTCTTTGCCTTGAGGTGTACATGCTCTAAAGACCATTATATCCAACTGTTCTAAAATGATATACTCTTTGCCACCAATAGCCAAAGTCGCTTTAAGTTCAGCAGCCTTGGAAAGAACAGCGCTGGTTAATTGAAAATTCAAGATGACTTTCTTAGTTTTAAATAAAGAGATTAGTCGGGAGAGCTCTTCGCTATTCGAGATCGATAAAATATACTCATAGAGAATCTGGAATAACAATAATCTTGTCCAAAAATTGATGTTTTTCTGACGCAGAAATGTAAGAATGTGCAAAATCTCCTCTTCTGTTAAAGAAGAGAGCAATGTTACTTCATAACCCTTTATATTAAAGGTTATATCTAATTTCTCAGAGATATCCCTGAGCGGTCCCGGCAACGCAACCTCGTCTCTAACCGAGGAATAAACCAACTCCTCTTGAATACAACGTAAGTCATCAATTAAAGCCTCCATGTCTTGATAATATCCTTGTTGATCTCTAGGCATAAATCCTAAAGCTCTACGAAGAACATCATTGAGTCTTTCTGGAATAAACTGTATATCTTCATAACGATTGACCTGATAAGGTATAATACCCGTAAGACAACGATAAATAAAGGCAGCGACGCCAAAAATATCCGAGTAATACGAAAGGGTTACGGCTAGATCCCATAACCCTGCATCAGTTATCATTATTCTTCCTTCGCTTCCCACAAGCAAATTTATATGAGAAATATCACCGTAAACATATCCTTGCTTATGCAACGATTGTATAGCCTCAGCAATCTGGATACCAACATGCAAAACCGTATACAAAGAAGGTTGCCTATCTATAAATTCTGGGACAGAAATCCCATTAAAATATTCTGCAATCATGGTATTACAGTATTCATAAAATGCCTTTGGTTTCATAAAGCGTGGGTCCTCTAATGATTGTAATATTTTATACTCTTGGGGAAACATAACCTGCAAGACAACGTGCTCTCCTGATTGAGTTCGTCCTAAATAGACTGAATCGGTTATACTACTCTCCAGAGAGATACTCTCGTCCTCAAAGGAAATAACTGCCTCAATATCAATGGCTCTTTTATAAAGAGATTGTATAATTCTAAAATCCAACCCAATACCTAATCTTTTAGATTCATCAAGAATCTCCTGTAGATCTTCTCCAGAGGCTATCTCATTTATATATCTTATAATAAGGGATCTCGCTTGATAACTCCTCTGCCAATCCAAGGACATCTGTGAAATAAGCAAGAATTCTCTTAAGCTTTGCCCCTCCTCTGAAAGAGTCTGATAAAGCTGTACCTTTCTCTGCAAGCCCTGATAATCTCTATCATATACATCCTGAATCATCTCTTGTAAAAGTAAGGTTAAGGGAGCTGCTCTGGTTCCTTTGGCAGTTAAGAACACAAATAAATGCGCTTGTATTGCCTCGGGTATAAAGCCAACCAGGCGATTTACAAGGATCAAATAACGGCTAGCCTCTTCAGGCAGCATAGTTGCTGAAAGGATATCTCTGTTTAATATCACCTGTTTAATAAGATTCAGAAAACCTGCCTCCCTAATCAGATATTGCACCTCGCCGGCAACATACCCGAAATAAGCAGGATAATTCTCTATTGCGCCGCGTAGCCTGACTCCTTCCTGTTTTTGGGCGAGACTCGTAAAGTCTATCTCCCAATCAACTCTAATAGGAGGAAGTATATCCGGTATAAAATAAGCCACCCTCTGCTCAGCTACCCACTTTAATAAAGCAATCTCTTGCTCCAACAAAAGAAAGACCCTCCCTCTGGTCTTCTCTGTATTCTCTCTGCTCAAAGCCAGGAAGGCATCCTTAAGGCGCTCGGGCCAACCATACAAAAGCTCTTCTCGTTCCTGAGTCAATAACCCTTCACGTAAAGCCCCTGAAACATAAATTCTTTTCAGGTCGTTAACCAAATCTCTTACTCTCTTATAAGGGGAATCTATCAACAGGGCATTTCGGATAACCTTATTTAATTGACGAGGTATAGTATGAATATAAGGGTAATCATCTGGGTCGTCTGTAAGATAGTTATAAATACGCACGCCCGCGAATATCCAAAAAAGAAGACTACCAAACCCATGCACATCTTGATTTATGATATCTAACGGATGCCTCTGTCCTCTTTCAAAATCAAATAAAACAGGGGAATTTGTCTCATCTAATAGAACATGCTCCTCGCTTACATCACCGTGCATTACACCCATTTCATTCGCACAGGCTAATGCCTCTCCGATTGCTATTCCCATCTGAAGCCTCTCTTCATTCGACGGATTGCTCTTAATAAAAGAGCGTAACTGGTTCTCATGATATTCCATAAAGAGCAATCCCAATGCTCGACTGTAATGTAAAATCTTGATAATACCTCTGTGATTCAGACGGTGCAAAGTCCTGAACTCCTCCACAAATGACAATTTAACAGCAAATCTCTTGCCCCTATAAGAACCATCGAGTGCTACCATCTCAAAAACCCTATCTTTGATACGTTGTTTAATCCTATATCTTATTCCTCCTATAGTTACTACTACATCCTCCTCTAGTGCCCTTGTCAAGATTGCTCCTATAAGCCTATGGATTATTCGTTGAGTAAGCATCTGAGATTGTTCTAAATCACATATAACTTTTTGAATATCATTGGGAGCGATATAAAAGTTAACAAAATCTACGAGGATATCCTCAAGTAAATAAACCATATGCCACTGTGATATATCTAAGGAGCGAAACCAACAGAACAAGGCTGTGAAGTCTTGAATGGTGAAATCTTCTGTAAAAGTCCAACCAAAATTACCCCCTTGAGCTCTTAGGTGTATCCGCCCTCCTACAACATCCTCTATCTCTCTGGCTATGCTATTTGCATTGGTTGAAAGAAAGGTCATTTCCCTAGACATAGCAACCGATTCCAAATTAGTAACTAACTCCTGCATATCACTAAATCCTCGATTTAAGGCTCTGGCAATAAGAACATTTAATGAAGGAGGTATACCCGGAATGGCCTGATATGGCTCGTTCTCTCTTGGGACTCTTCCTGTCAGAGAATAATAAAACATTGCCCCGAATCCAAATATATCATCATCCCGTTCTATCCTTCCCTTTAATTCAGAAAGACCTAAGTCCATCAATACCGGATGCAGGGTATCGGTGATATTAAGATTGGGGTGTTCCAGCTCTCCATAAATAATCCCTTGATGATGCAAAACAGCTATCGCCTTAGCTGTTTCAACCATCACCTGAATTAATGCACGTGGCTGTAATCTCTCGTATTGGAAAAATGCTCTTCTTTTTTGACCTGAGATAACGGAATACAGAATAGTACTATAACATTCGTCATAATCATGAGCTGCAACAATGTATGGAGAATCCAGTTCTCTCATCCGTTTAAATTCTCTATTAATGTAAACCCGGATTACATACTCCCTGCCGGACTCATCAACTCCCAGAAAGAAAGTTTCACCTAAACATCTCTTAAGCAACATACTTCTGCCATGGATTAAGACTGGCTCCTGTAAAACAACCGCTCTATTAAGTAAACTTACACTCAGTTGTAAACTAAGATGAATATCATTCTCTTTAATGACTCGGACAAATTGTTGGAAATCTGGTCTCTCCATCCCTTCTCTAATAAATCTTTCTAAAACCTCTGTCGCCCTCTGAGCAAGAATCCAGTTATCCGAACTTGTAGCTACCTCAAGGAGGGTCTGGGTACTATCCCCAATCAGGCTTAGGGTTCTAAATAAATAAATCTCTTTATCAAAAGCCGCTCTGTCTCCAGTCAAGATTGCTCGTGTGGCTCTTTGGGCAATAAAGCCTATGGCTGGGGCTCTGTCTCCAGTAGTCAATAATAAATCCTTAAATGTTATTACTGCGCTAGCCATGAAATCCAGTGCAAGATGAATTGAGAGAAGATAAAGAAACACATCTCTGATATGAAAAGACATTCTATACTCAAACAGGCGACGCTCTGTTAAGATTGTCAATATTAACTCTCGATAACCAAAATGCTTAAGTACATCTCTTAAGACAGAATGCAGAATACGGTGATACTCTGGATAGACCTCGCTATACCCAGACTTAAGCTCAAACTCTCCTCCACCTAAAAAGCGTACCGAGAGGAAGAATTCCTCAGCAGGAATAAGTTCTGGTCGATATTTCCTAATCCGCTCTTTGGATATGGCTAAACATTGCTCAAGAAATCTCTCTGGATACTGAAGAAATCTCTGGGCTGTTACTCTTCCTTGAGCAGTACCGTCAATTCCCTGGGCCAAAGCCCCTATCCTATCCCTCCAATTGGCAAGTCTAATAAAGCCTGCTGCAGCATCCAGAAAATACAATATATCTACAAGCTCCATCTCCTCGCCTATCAAATAAAAAAGCTGATTTGTATATCTCGCTCTCGCTAAGTTCACTATTCCTGTTTGTTTAGCTTGATGATACCTTCTTAAAAATATAGAAAGATTTTTGCCATTATTCGCTATCTCCCACAACATACCTAAAATATCACGACTTAATCTCCGAGAAACATATCCATAAGAATAATATCTTTCTCTCATCGGTTCATCGTATTCCAAGAAGTCATCTATAGTCGTATCTGCTCTGGCAATATCTTCCAGAAGAATTAAAAGCTGTGCCAGAACTACCTCGCCTATCTCCATAGCCTGAAATAGAACCTCATAAAGCAAATAGTCTCTTTCTTCTATGAGCCTTGTAAAATTAAAAATAATCCAATCGGCGCGAAGGATAGTATCTCGATACAAGATTGGCTTCCGCATTTTCAATTTTGTTACATAAATCTGATTTAATTCGGGGACAGAGACTTCGGCTGAGCGATCAAGCTTCAAATGCCTAACCAATCTCATATCAGCCTCTGAGCCAAACTGCTCAGTATAAAAATCCTCACTGCAAAAATATTCTCCGAAAAGATCATTAAGTTCTTCATCAGACAGCTCCACAAATTTTTTGTAAGCCCTTCTGGTCTCCCTCTTTCGCTCAAGCAGGGGTACCGGACGCCCATAGAGTGTTGCCTCCTCCCAGTTAATCAGGGTAAAGGTAATCTGCCCAACCTCATCTTCGTCAACCAACACATAAATAGGAGCTTTAGCCCTCCAGCATATCCCTCGTTCAAACAATTCCTCAAAAAGACATTTCAACGCCAGAATGTAACCTCTCCTTTCCTCTGGAGTAAGTCTGTTCTCAAGCATAATCCGATCATAGAAGGTCCGCCCCTCTGCTCTAGCGGTAAGTAAGTAGTATTGTCCCTCTTCACCCACTATCCCCAAGGGCTCCTGGACTTTGACTCGCACAGGATACCGAAATCCTTCTACCACAAAAGATATCCCATCAAGAAGTTGTTTAACCTGTTGCATATTCTCCCAAGCTCTAACAGCCGTTGCAAGCGAGAGGCGCTTAGCCACTATGGAAATAGGGGGTTGTTCGGGAGAAGATGGGTTTTCGAGTCGAAAATAAGTAAGCAAGCGAGGTTCGAGGATTCGATAGACCAAGCGCAATGGAGATTGACTGGAAAAGAAATTCGCTAAACTTATACCTCGTTTGACTAAACTTATAAGTCTAAGACGTATATCCGCACCAGCGCAAATAAAATACCTCTCTCCTATTAACGCTTTATATAAAGCCTTATCTCTCTCTAGAATCCTATATTGCCTCCTCTGTGCCTTACCTTTATATCTGCGCACCAGTCCTTCAAAAGAATCCACACCAAGAAGTTCTCGCTCGCTCATCTCGGAGAGATAGAACTTGACTAGATCAATCTTAGCAGGGTCATTTGCAATCTCCGGCCATATTCGCTCTAAAAACGCTGCCTTCTCTCTCTGATTCTCCACCAAGGCAAAAATATAAATATTTGCCAATGTATATGACCTCAATGCCAACTGTAGTGTCGTCTTAATCTCTGGAAGCACAGGTATATCCTCCACAGATACTCCTTTCATAACCAAGTATCGCTTGATTCCGAAGAGAAGAATATTAGTATATCTCTCCGCCTGTCTAGGAGTAAAGAACCCACTGGCAAGAAGCATACTCATAATCCACAAACGAGTAATCTCTATAATCTCCCTCTGAGAGAAGAGGGTAACATCAAAATATTCAAACACCTCATCATTCCAACGCCTAGCCTCATCATAGCGTTCCTGAATAATATTTATCTTACCTAAATAAAGTGTAGAAATTATAAGGCTTCTGGCCATGTCTTGCATCCATTCAATTTCAGGTGAAGCCTCAGCGACTTCTTTATAAGTAATAAGCCTATTGCGTGCATCAAAATATTTCCCGTATGCATTACTATAATTGCCATCCCTTTCATCTATTCTACCTAAGCTCAATAAAGTGAGTGCTTGCAAAACAGGATCGTTAAATCTTTCCGCTCTATCCAGAACATGCATAAGATACTCTCTGTTCAAGAGACCATTACCCATAAGCCCTCTCAAGGTAGCAGCTTTAACTCGTTCATAATCAACTACATAACTTACCAAGAACTCTCTAAGCATTCTGCTCGTGGTAGGCTCCCTTGCTATCTCTATAAGATCGCGTAGGGTAACACTCATAGGTACTCGCTGTGGAAATCTTTGCTCTAAATTATCAAATAAATCATTTATTTTCTGTCTCCTCTCCTGAAAATCTGCATAAAAAGATGCCCTCATTACCATGGTATATTCCTGCGCTCTACTTCTAAAAAGTATCAGACCGCGCTCATAGTCTTGCGTCAATATTTCATCTATATCGGAAAGAGAAACCACAAATCTATCGATAACGTATTGTAAGGACTCTTGGTAATCAAGACGGCTGAGAAAATCACGGATAATCTTCATACTCAAAGTCATCTCACCTGCAGCTGACCTTCTATATAAAGTCTCGCTGGTCTCGGCTATCTGCTCAACCAGACAAATCTGTTCATTATAATGCCTCCTGTTATAAATAATTGCCTCCTCTCTGGTAATATATGTATCAAAATTAAGATCGTAATGAAGAAAAGACAGCAAGCCTTCACCGAGTTCTTCTGGAGTCACCAGAATGCCTTCCGGTATAACAAATCCAATATGCCCTTCATCAATAGGAGTTACCACAACGCCACGAAAATTAGTCCCGCTTACAAACCTAGTACGATCCTTAAGTTCATCGGGAACGTAACCCTTTCTCCAGCGCCAAGTCAGGAATCTCTTATGCTGCCAATTTAACCAGTTAAGGACTCTGCTTATATGCAACAGGGGCAACCGATTAATTGCCCGAGTTATCTCGGCA
>JAOZPD010000135.1 GCA_029932935.1 Candidatus Omnitrophota bacterium
CGAGACATATCAGAATAACAAGAAAACATCACTCCTAATCTGGAAGCATTCTTAAGCATTAATATATGGTAGAATGGCCTTGTCCATTTCACCGGCCATAGACTCTCAAGATTACCCTGCCCGAAACCAATAACCATAAATGAGTCTCTTATCTGTCTTTTGCATTCCTCTGTTAATTGATATGGAGTTGTCCCGTATAAACGAGACCCACTGGATATGGCTTTGCATCTTAGACTGAAGTCGCCGTAAAGATTGTTATAATAATGCCTTAATCTCTCCAGTTGGATCACAGCATCTTTATCTATTATTCCCAATTTACTCCTCGCCCTCTCCCTGATAGCCGCATCCTCAAGGCTCAAACAGAGTCTCAGATCATTCAGTTCTTCACCCGTAGTATCGTTCACTACATGCAGCGCCCTTCCAACCATAGTCACATTAAATCCCTGCCTCAAAAGGAACTCCACATGGAGTAATTCTAAAATATCCTCGCCTGCATTATCATAAAAAGCCGTGACCATAGGACGATGCTCATCACTGAATCTACAACCCATCTGTCTCTGCCTCTCCTCCAGAATCCATCTACCCCTAATTATATCCGCGAGCATATACTCTACACCAGTAGGGGTGCTTGGTTCCATATCATGCGGGGTACTCAAACCCTGTTCGAACACAGAAATAATCTCTGTCAATATGAGACGCTCTACACTATCCCTCTCAGACTCACTAATAAGAGTTGCGTATCTAGGATCTCCAAAATCCATTCTATTGCCTGCAATAGCCAATAGATATATTGTCTCCAGCTCTGAACGCAATATAAATAATTCTTTGATAAACCTCCTCCTCCCCACCCAACCAAAAATACCCCTCCTCTGCTCTCTTTCCGTTAACAATTGCTGAACAATTGGAGACATTCTTTGCATTAAGGAAATGATACCTGTCGGTATTTGGACTCCACTCAATCTCTCTATCTCTTCAGCAGAAATTGCACCGTATCTAATATAGATTTTGAATGCCTCCTCTGCCTCCTGTTTCTTTCTTCGGATTAAAGAACTAATATGACTAAACGCCTCTTTCCCATCCGGTATTAACACAGGTATCCCGTCGTGATAAACCTCTTCTATAATATCTCGTAGCAAACCTACTATAATCAAGGCTCTCTCTCTGGCCCTAGATTTATCCTCCCTGTATGTATCCTGAGGGAATGTCTTATTGACGGCCTCTTGTAATGCTAGATATACATTTTGTATAGGTTGGCCAATATATGCGGGATCGCAGACCGGTAGATAATGCTCTACCATAAAACTGCTAGCCCTTCTCCAAAATCCCTCCTCTTTCAGAATCCTAGTCCGATAAGGAAACAAAACCCTTATTACCAATCTAAATCTCTCCTTTAGGTCCTCGGCTAATTGAGCCCGTGAGTATCCTTCTCTAAATTTATCTCTTGCCTGCCTAAACCCCGCGAATAAAATACTGAAGCCCTCTATAACTGCAAAATAGTCCCGTTCTTCTAAAAAGCCTTCGGGCTGCCCCTCCCCTATCAATATATCTACCATCTGACGTATACCCTCTCCCACAAAGGTCATTTCTTCATAGATAGACAGTGGTCTGTTAGATTTCTTGATGCCCTCTTTATATTCACTATATCTCTGTGGTAGTCTTAATACATATAAAATAAATCTATCCTCTACAACAGAATAGTGGCTGTATACAGACAGATAATCCAATATCTGCCTAGATAGGGTAATAAGCTTATCCTGCATTGCTGTAGAAATTGCAAAATCATCGCTCCTGAAGACTAATCTATAAATCTCCTCGAAATACCAAAAAAGCCCCAACCTGCTACACAAGAAGGCTAAACGGCCTATATCTGTAAAAGCTATATGATGTATCACTCGCCAATGTCGTTGTTCGGGTTCAAAAACCCAATTGGTAACGGTTATATAAAAATGTTTGATAAATTCTAATATTACCCTTTCCTGGAAATCTAATTCCTCGTACTCCTCTTTAAGATAATGTTGTATCATATTGCCAAATTGGAATTCGAATTGCTTGCTTATAACCCACAGATCCATTACTGCCTGGAACGTCCCCCAGATTATAGAGGTACCCCAGGCTTCTGGATCGATACGTAAGGCCACCTCCTCTATAGAAACATCTACCTCTTCTTCCTCTCTATATATATATTGCCGACTAAAACTTAAATAGATATCGGGTATTAGATATAAGATTTGAATTAAATGATTTTTTATCCTTCCTCCACCCTTAATACAACATTGCACGCGACGGTAAATGGAGTTCTTAAATAACGCCGGTAGATAATTGAATGCGAGGGCTTGAAAATAAAACTGCGCAATAGAAGCAGTGAAATAACTATACCATGAAGCCCCCCTCATCCCTCCTTGTTTCAAAAAAGCATAGATAATGACTATTGCTTGAGTTATAAAAAAGAGCCCGATTAGAATAGATGTAATTAAAACAATATCTGCCAGAATAACTATGGGGATTATATTCCAGAACACCAAACCTAAAATCAAAGAGACAAAACATGCAATTATCGAATCCAATGCATTCACATTATCCGCATTAAACTCCAGAAAGGCCTTATGACCTATCTGCTGGATATCTCTTTTTAATAGATAGGCATTTTTACTCCTATCAAATAAGGAGAATGCTCTGGTCAGATTCTCTAATATGTATCTATTAAACCAGTGAGGTAAACCAAGCCATGTGCCG
>JAOZPD010000136.1 GCA_029932935.1 Candidatus Omnitrophota bacterium
TGTATATTCCTCGTGGCTAAGGCCCGCAGTTTTAGCGAATATATTCACTCTTATAGCTGTATATTTTTTAATAAACAAGAAATCATTATTGGTTTTTGTTGTGTCGTTACTTTATTCCATTTCCCATATATCATTTTTTATGATTATTATCTTAGCTCTTATTTGCGAGTCTGTCAGACGAATCATAAACAAAGATTTTTATTTAAGAAATATTTACGCGGTGATAATAGGAAGCGCTGTCGGATGTTTTATTCACCCTAATTTCCCTAACAATCTTCTTTCAGTTTATCTAAACGGCATATTGGTCCCTATTTATGCCGTAGTCAATCCAAACATACATTTCGGGTCTGAGCTATATTCTTCTTCTGCCCGATTTATCTTTATTAATAATATCAACATATTTGTAACCTTAAATATTATTCTGTTGGTTGTGTTTTTGAGACGGATGAAGGTGAGTTTTTCTACTATTATATGGTGGGTCTGTACTGGCATCTATTTAACATTGTCTTTTTTGTCAGATAGATATTTCTATATAACCAATGTCTTGATGTTTGTTTTCTTCGCTACTTTTGTAAGGGATATAACAGGAGATATTGATTGGAGAGAGAGGATGGCTACGATTAATACATTCATCGCGTTATATGGCATTATCATTATTCTATTCTTTCCGCCTAATGTAAGTGCATTAAGGATGTCCATCGAGAGAGATAATATGTTAAATACACATTATGAAAAAGTCGCTTTGTGGATGAATAAACATTTGCCTGCAGAAGAGACGGTTTATCACGCTTACGGTAGCGACTCTTCCTATTTTATATGTCTAAACCCGAAAAATACATATATTAACTTTCTGGACCCAATCTATATGTTCTATCGCTCTCCTGAGTTATATAAAATTAATTGCGAACTCAGAAAGGGTAATGTGGCTAATCCGCATGAGGTGTTCAGAAAAATATTTAAGATATACTATGGATATGTAAGAAAGGATGTCCCTCTTTTTATGCAGATAAAGAATAATTATAGCAACTTTAAGATTCTCTATGAGGATAGCTTTGGAATAATCTTTAAGGTGTTATAAATTTAAATTACCCACCTATTTATCCTCCTTAATAAAATACATGTAACCCTCAATAATCCTCTTTGAAATAAGATTAGATAAGATATGTGAGATTTCTTCCTCTTTATGCGTCTATTAGAGAAAAAGGAGGTAAATATGGGAAGATTGCTCAGTATTTTTTTTACACTGTGTATTTGGCTTGCCGTTGTTTTCAATACAGATGCCTTTGGCAATGTATCTTGGCAGGATATTGGCGGAGGGATACCGGCGGTTAATATTGTCTGGATGGACAAAGATAATAATAAGGTAATTATCGCTGGTACTGACCGTGGAGTATTTAAGACAATAAATGGCGGCAAGTCATGGCGTAGGTTACTTTTTGGCATGAGTAGGAAGATAAATTATTTATATGTTGATTATTCGGATAATAGGTTAATTTACGCCTGTAGTACAGACGGTTTGTTCTTCAGCTCTAATCAGGGGAAAAACTGGCAGCAGATTTTTCATGGCGATTGTGAATCAGAGTCTAATTGTTTAAGTGTAATAGTATCAAAAAGGGGGCATATTTATTTGGCTACAGGGGCCGGGTTATTTATAAGCGAAAATAAGGGGAGGCTTTGGCATAGATGCGTTGGTGAGCTTGGCAGTCTACCTATCAGGGAGATTGCCTACAGCAAGATAAATGGAATTATGTATTTACTTACCCCTGTGGGTGTATATCGGATCATACCTGAAGGAAATAGGACAGAGAAGATATTCGCCTTTAATTCGATAAATATTGAGAATGGCTTTTCAGGAAATAGCCAAGCTGATGAAAAGGATACCTATCAGGGTTATCATATCTGCATTGAACCAAGGCGACCTCGCATTGTTTATTTAACGGCAGCCCAAGGGGTCTTCAGGAGTATAGATAGTGGAGATACATGGGAGAGGCTTTCTGAGTGCGGTTTGATAGATGGGGAGATTCGTTTTATTACTGTTTCTGCAGATTCTACCTTCTGGGTGGTCACCAGATTTAAGGTTTTATTCTATGATTACCAGAAATCCAGATGGAAAGCGTTGACAATGAGGTTGGATATGCAGGATATCCGTTTTCTGAGCTTTGGTGCAGGTAGAGAGGTTTACCTAGCGGGAGGTCCAGGCATCTTTAAGACCGAGTATTATCGTAATAATCAATATTTGGCAGTGAGCACAGATAATTATGTGATTAGGCAGATTCAGCAGGCGGCGATAAAATACGCTCAAGTAGTTAATCCTGAGTATATTACCGCACAACGAAGATTGTCCAGGTTAAGTGCTATTATGCCAGAATTCAGTTTAGATTACGATAAGAGCATTTCCGCATATAATAATTCTAAATTCACAAGGTTCTCTGTCGGCCCGCGAGACTGGGGAATATCTCTTAAATGGAAATTAGGTGATTTAATTTGGGGGGAGCAACAGAGATTAATTGATTCGCAGGTACGGTTAATGGTAAAGTTGCGTCAAGATATTACAGAAGAGGTGACCCGTTTATATTTTGAATTGAAAAGATTGCAATTAGAGCTCAGTTCGCTTAAGGATTTGAATAATTATCATAAGCAGCAACAGAAAGAATTGAGAATCCACGAACTCGCTGCTTTATTGGATGCTTTAACAGGAGGGTATTTTTCAAAATTTGGGAGCAAAGTAAT
>JAOZPD010000047.1 GCA_029932935.1 Candidatus Omnitrophota bacterium
ACCAATAACGAATTGCAGTTATTGAGGAATGGCCAGAAGGTCCAGTCTGACTTAGGTATACCTTCTCGGATTCTTAGCGTGACAGAGATTGCCAGTCTATTGCCCCAATTAAATCTTGATGGTTTAATAGGTGGTAGCTTTTGTCACCTGGATGGATGTGCAGACCCATCGGCTTTACTTCAAGGGTATATAAGAGAGATTAAACAAATGGGCGGGGAGTTGTACACTTCTACAGAAGCCATAGGTATTTCTATAGAAAGGGAAGAGGTAAGTAGCGTAAGGACAACTAAAGGATATATACAGACTAAAAAAGTCATTAATGCCGCAGGACCATATGCTTCCTTAGTGGCAAGGATGACCAATATAGAGTTGCCGGTACTACCCTATAAACGCCATGTTATAGTTGTTTCTTCTATTGAGTCTATAAAGGATAATATGCCTCTTGTGGTAGATGTTTCGACTGGTTGGTATATGAAGAAGGAATATGGCAATGGAGTAATTTTAGGTGGAACGGATAGAAATTGTTTACCTTCATGGGACTGGGACTCTCTGCCAAATCAAGAGGCTATAGATAGGATAATTGAAACATCGATAAAGAGATTACCGTGTCTGGAAGAATCAGGTATTATTAATTCATATGTAGGCTTAAGGTCAATGTCCCCGGATGACCACGCGATTCTCGGCGAAGTACAGGATATTAAGGGATTATTTTACGCTGTGGGTTTTAGTGGTCATGGTTTTATGCATGCTCCGGCGGTAGGGGAAATTATAGCAGATTTAGTAACAGAAGGCCGGACTAGTTTGATGGATATTTCTCCTTTTAAATTGCAAAGATTTCTTTCAAAAAAGCAGGTTAAGGAAGGTTACATTTTTTAAATTGGAGAATCGGAGAGTAGAGTATAAGAAAGGAGAGAGGATTGGTATGATATTGGTTACTGGTGGCGCGGGTTACATTGGTTGTATTTTGGTAAGAAGGCTTCTAACTTTGGGTAGAAAGGTCAGGGTTTACGATAAGCTTTATTTTGATAAAAATGGGCTTAGTGAAATAGAAGATAGGATTGAATTAGTACAGGGTGACGTAAGAGATTTTGATGATAGGGTTTTAGATGGTATAACATCCGTAATACATCTGGGTTCTTTAAGCAATGATCCTACTGCTGAATTTAATCCAGAGGCGAATAACGAGATTAATTATCTTGGCACAATTAATGTGGCAGAGGCTTGCAAGAAAAGAGGCATTAGGAGGTTTATATTTGCTTCTACCTGTGCGATTACCGGTTTTCATGTCGATGGTATTATCACAGAGGATGCCCGACCGAATCCTCAGTCCGAATATGCACTTTCGAAGTTAAAAGCCGAAGAGGGTTTAAAAACTCTCGCGAGAGATGGTTTCTGTCCGGTTATTCTCAGACAGGGTACTGTTTATGGCTTTTCTCCGCGGATGAGATGGGATCTCGTGGTTAATACATTCGTAAAAGATATTTACGATAAGGGTAGATTAACTGTATATCATGGAGGAGATATGTGGCGTCCATTAATAGATATTAAGGATGTTGTAGAGGCTTATATTGTATGTTTGGATGCACCATCACAGAAGATTTGTGGAGAGGTATTTCATCTTGTCTATCAGAACTTTCGCATTCTGGAGCTTGCCTATCGGATTAAGGAGATAATGCGTGAAATCAAACACGTTGAGATTGATATTTTATATGGGACGACAGAATATAGAAGCTATCGCGTGAGTGGAGAGAAGATAGAAAAAGTCTTAGGTTTTAAACCGAGGGTTAGCATAGAGGAATCCGCTAAGGAGATGTATAGATATCTGCTTCTGGGTAAATACGCAGATTTTAATAATCCCATATTCTATAACATAGAATGGATGAAGTTGCTTGTTGATATGGAAGCTAGATTAAGGAGAATAGGCAGGGTTTTTTAATAGTTGTATAACTATGTTGCTTGATAGGTT
Source organism: Candidatus Omnitrophota bacterium (assembly GCA_029932935.1). Lineage (GTDB taxonomy): Bacteria > Omnitrophota > Gorgyraeia > Gygaellales > JAHJCI01 > JAOZPD01. Next base: position 1,967 of record JAOZPD010000047.1, read on the forward strand.
CTTAATAGGAGATTTTATAAATAGCCTAAAATTTAGAAGAAAGAATGTCTTAAAGATTGGATGGGTTGTTCCAGGGGTAAAGACATATAATAGCGCTATGGCTTCTACGCGAATACGCTGTTACGATGTCATTATATACTTAAATAATTCTGGTTTTTATAGTGGATTGTATAAATCCTTTATAGGTTATGACATTGTTATATTTCAGAAGGCATTCATGCCTGCCCATATCAGATTGGCAAAGATATTGAGAAATCAGAGCGTCAAGATAGTTTTTGACATAAATGTGAATTATGTGACTGATAATGTACATGAGTCAAGCCAGGTTCTAAACAGGCAAACGGAGGATATAAAAGAAATGCTCAATGTAGTTGACTATGTTTTTGTTCCCACGAAATATCTTTTTGATGTATATAAGAAATTCAATAATAATATTTTTGTAATAGAAGAAAGTATACCAGAATACTTTTTCTATACCCAAAAGAAACACAATACAAAAAATAGAAATATCAATCTTCTTTATTGTGGATACGCCATTAAGGCATCGGAGTTGTTGTTAATCAGGGATGTTTTGGACGGATTAAGAAGAGAATTTGGAGTCAATTTAGTTACCATCTGTGAACGAGACCCAAGATTACCATCTATTAAATATAAATATATAAAATATAATATCTGGAATCTACCGTCTCTTATGGCTGAATGTGATATCAGCATCGCTCCCCGCAATTTAGAATTGGAATATAATTTAGGACACGCCTTTACTAAAATTGGTTATCCTATGTCTATAGGCTTACCAGTAGTAGCTAGTCCAATCCCATCTTATATTGATTCCCCTGCTGTTTTATGCTCTAATCAAGACCAATGGTACTACGAGCTTAAGAGATTGATACTTCAGCCGGATATCAGGGAGTGCCTTGGGCGTAAAGGGAAGGAATACACTCTGCGTAATTTTTCAATGAATATTATAGGTGGTAAATATGTAAATATCCTTAAGAATATTAGTATTCAATGAGGATATGCATATATTATAAAAGTAGTCAGAGGCCGTGGGGAGGAAGTAACTCTTTTCTAATGGCTTTAAGAAAATTCTTCTCTAAGGTTGAAGACGTAGAGATAGTAGATAATATCAATGGTGATTACGATATATTACTTATTAATAGTGCTTATCGAGCTCCTGGTATGTATTTTAATTACAGGCACATAAAATCCGTCAAGAAATACGGATATACTGCTTGGGCTTTTTATCTACTTTCAAGGTTTAAAAGAAAGAATAAAATATTGGTTCATAGGCTGGATGGGATTAGAAGTAGATATGCAGAGGTAATGACCAGGATGGATGATATTCAATGGAAATCTTTGAGTATAGCGGATTACGCAATCTTCCAGAGCCGTTATTCATACGAACTATTTAGATATCATGGATTCCAGAGAGAGAGATTCGATATAATATACAATGGCGTTGACCAGGATATATTTAATATGGATAATAAGGTTTTCTGGAATAAAAATGAGAGATTAAGACTTGTTTCTTCTTCTTGGTCGCCTAATCCCGCCAAAGGACACGAGATTATTGCCAGGATATCTGAGTTAAAATATATAGATGTAGTCTTTGTGGGAAGGTGGGCGGAGGGCATTAACCCAAAGTGTGTTAAGATTATCCCTCCTCAAACCCAGAGTAAGTTAGCCGATATTTACAAAAGAAGCCATATATATCTATTCCCCTCGCAAAACGAGTCTTGCCCTAATTCGGTATTAGAGGCGCTTTCCTGTGGATTGCCAGTTTTGTATTACGATAATGCCGGGACATCTGAGATAGCAAATGGTTATGGTATCAGTTTGACTCAAAATCTGGAAGATAATATAAACTCAATTTCGGATAAATATGAGTATTTTGTCGAAAGAATAAGAAAGAATGTCTCTAACTTTTCTATTGAATATGCAGGAGGCAATTACCTAAGAGTATTTAAGAACCTTTTTAATGAGAAATGAGATGGTTATTTGAGTTAAAGACAGAAATTTTACCTTTTTTAGAACAGTTGAAATCTTCTAAGAGAAGAGGTTTTTTCCGTTACAGTTTAATGAATGATATCTACTCTGATGATATAAAATGGGGTTTAGGCAATACAGTATTCGCAGTTAAGACTTATTTTATATTAAATTCCTTGAAGGAGATGACTGAGAATGAGATTAATTCGATAGTTAATTTCATAAGAGGTTTTCAGACTAAAGGAGGTGCTATATCCGATTCCTTGATAACAAAGAGAACTGCATTAAGGAATAAAATAGCCAGTATCAAGAACTTTAATTTTTCCAATTTCTTTGGTCAGAAGACGATTATAGCCGAAACACGACAGGCAATCGTTGCGCTTATGCTCTTAGGGAAGACTCCATATACTCCGTTTTTGTATATACCATATAACCAGAGAGCCATTGCTAATTATTTTAAGTATTTGAATTGGCGGAATATATGGGCAGCAGCTAGTCATATTAACCATCTTATTTTTTTCTACACAATAAATTCAAAGTATTTTAATTTCAAGAAAAGAGAAAGCGAGGAATTAATAAGATATTGTTTAGATAGAATATGTATGCTACAAGATAAAAACGAGGGTATATGGTTTAAATTTGACACTAATCCAAGGCAGAAAGTCAATGCTGCCATGAAGATAATCTCTGCGTTTAATATAATAAAGAAGAATATCGAGAAGGCTGATAGGATAATAGATTTTATCCTGGATGTGCCAGAAGAATATTATTATGATGGATGCGATAATCTGAATGCTATATTTGTATTGAAATATGCATTCGATAGTACGGATAAATCATACCGCAGCAAAGATGTATATTCTTACTGTCATAGGAGCCTTCAGAGATATAAAAATTATTTTTTTCATAGAGAGGGAGGATTTTCTTTTTATCCACATGCAGCACCAAGAAGGTATTATGGCTTGAAGGTTACCAATAAATTTTTGGGCCCTGATATACATGGAACGATGCTTTTTACCTGGGCATTGTCTTTAATAGCGTCTATATTGGACATTAATAAGCAGAATTTTCAGGAGGTAATTAATTAATTATGCGTAGAATGATATTGAAGGCCCTTCTTCAAACGCATACACTTTTATATAAATGCATAAACAGGATAGCCGTTTCGCATGACAGCATTCATCCTAAGCATGCCTTGATAGATTATGGAAAATTTTTCTTAGATAACATTAAAGAAGGCGATGTGGTTCTGGATGTGGGTTGTGGTGTGGGTATAATAGAGAGGACATTAGCAAAGAAGGCAGGACGTATAGTGGCTATTGATATTAATCAGAACTATATAGATAAAGCAAGGAAGTTGAATTCTTTTCCTAATGTTGATTATATAATAGCGGACGCAATGGTCTATGATTACGATAGTAATTTTGATGCGGTAGTTATCTCTAATGTCTTAGAGCATATGGAGCATAGAGTAGATTTTCTTAGCAGAATGGCTAACATTGCAAAGAAAATATTAATACGAGTACCGTTACTTGATAGAGATTGGATAACATTGTACAAGAAACAGCTAGGGTTAGAGTATAGGCTTGATAAAAGTCATTATAAGGAATATACATTAAATTCATTTATTGCAGAAACAGAATCAGCTGGTTTGGTTCTTTTAAGCCATTATACAAGATTTGGTGAGTTATATGCTGTTTTAACAAAGAGGACAGATACATGAAGATGGGGCTTGTTTTCACATTTGGTATGTCTCTGGAGATATGGCATAGGCAGGGTGGCGTGGAGAGAGAAAAACTTATCTATGAGGAATTTTTAAGACAGAATAAATTTGAGAAAATATACTGGTTTACATATGGCTCTGCTGATAAGGCTTTAAGTTATCTTGTTCATAAGAACATTGAGATTGTGGCTGCTCCAGCATATTTTAATAATAGATTGGGAATGTTTATATATTCTTTCCTGATGCCCTTTTTAAAAAGCAAATATTTTAAAGATACTGATATTATTAAATCTAATCAGATCAATGGCTCCTGGACTGCTCTGATAGCTTGTTTATTATATAGAAAGAAATTGATCTTAAGGGGAGGGTATATCTGGAGTATATTTGCCAGAGAGAAATACGGTTGTATTTACGCACTCTTTGTTAGCATGATAGAGGGCCTCATGTGCAAACTGGCAAATGCCGTTGTTGTTACAAGTCAGGGGCAGAGAGAATACCTTATTAGGAGATATAATATCAAAAGGAATAAGGTGTTTGTAGTATCAAATTATGTAGACACAGACAGATTTAAGCCGTTGGGTAATATATGTAAATTGAACAATAGAATTGTATATGTAGGAAGGATAGATAAACAGAAAAATCTGATTAATCTTATTGCTTCGTTGAGGGATTTAAGCATAGGACTGGATATATATGGAGAGGGAGATTTAAGAGATAAGCTGGCAAGTCTGGCCAGAGATAATGCAGTTGATGTGAGATTCATGGGTGTAGTTCCCAACAGTAGTCTTCCGGAGGTGTTAAATAAATATAGTTATTTTATACTGCCCTCATTCTATGAAGGTATGCCAAAGTCTCTCCTGGAGGCTATGTCGTGTGGTTTGACTGTATTGGGTACAGACATAAATGGAATAAATGAGATTATCGAGCATAGGAAGAATGGTTGGCTGATTACAGAGGTGAATAGTGAGAATATCAAGGGAAGTATAGATATTCTGATGCGAGACAAAGAGCTCAGAGAAAGATTAGCTTATCAGGCAAGGAGGTATGTGGAAGATAATTTCTCGGTTAAGAAAGTCGCAGATACTGAGATAAATATCTACAATATTGTATAATAATATGTTGAGAATCAATTATGGATGTATATTTTGATATAACCAATAATAGATTAGTGCAGACCGGTGTTCCTGCTACATCAGAATTCTGGGATGGCCACTGGAGAAAAGGCGGAATAGAAAATATTTTAAGGAATGCAAAAGATAACAGATTTGTTGTTCTTTTGACCAAGAGATATTTAAAGAATGGTTGCATCTTAGAGGGTGGATGCGGAGCAGGGGGTAAAGTATACGCCTTAAAATTAGGAGGATATAGAGTAATTGGTATAGATTTTGCCAGAGATACTGTGCAGGAGCTTAATAATATGATGCCGGAATTAGATATAAGGTGGGGGGATGTCAGGGATTTATCTTTCTCTGATGGATATTTTGACGGATATTGGAGCTTCGGTGTTATAGAGCACTTTTATGATGGGTATGAATCGATTGTCAGAGAAATGCACAGAGTGCTTAAAAAGGGTGGTTTTGCCTTTGTGGCTTTTCCTTATATCTCTCCTCTGAGAAGATTAAAGATTAGATTAGGGTTGTATCCTCATTGGCAGGAAGAGGAGGAGGGGGTGGATAATTTCTATCAATTTGTGTTAGACCACAAGAAAGTCATCGCTGATTTTAAGCAGAATGGATTTCTGGTATTGCGCACTGAGTTTCTCGATGGGATTAAATGCATAAAGGATGAGATTGGATTATTTAAGCCCTTGTTGCAACATATATATGATTCCAAAAGTCCATGTCTTAAAATATTGAAATGTCTTTTCAATAAGATATGCTCATGTTTTGCGGGGCATATGGCGCTATTAATCGTTAAGAAGGTTTAGTGTAATAATGCATATAATAGGGTTGGGTAATAATTTTTATCGCCACTGGATGACTCTAACATCATTGTTTATTTTTATCGCATTCATTATAGTCGAATTTTTATTTAGTGATTTATATATCGACAGGGTTCCAGTAAGGAGTTATTTATTATCTATTTCCTTTTGTGCGTATCTGTTACTGGTTTTTAGATATACATATTTAAGAGAATTGCTAACCGAGAGAGCATTTTTAATAATCTTTACGATGTTTATTATATTCTCCTTATTAGCCCTTTTATCCTATCTCTGTAATAATGAAGGTATTGTCAGATATCTTACTTATTTTATAAAATTTCTGGCTCAGCCCTTTATGATATTTTTTATTACCTATGTTTTCTTTGTCATATATGGACATAGATTATTATTGAAATTTTTTATTATTATTCTATCTGTTTCAGCGATAGTGGCCGTTCTTCAGTATTTTAACATTGATTTATTCTGTAGCTTGAGATTTAAATTAGGGCTCAGCCCCAGAAGTGTAATCAGGGAAGTCTTATTAAGCAGACATCGTGCCGTGGGATTGGCTTTGTACTATATACCCCTTGCTTATCAACTTATTTGTTTTTATCCATTCATCTTCTATTTCATCTCCTTGAATAAAAAAAATGCAAATAAATGGGTTGCTGTTTTTACAATCTTCTTTCTCGGTATCTTTACCAGCGGCACTCGTTCTGCTTTCTTGGGTTTGATACTGGGTGTATGTTTTGTATATTTAACACAACGAAGGATAAGAAAATGGGCTGCATTTTCTCTGGCTTCTATTTTGTTATTCTCAATAGTTTTTATCGGAATAGATTTCAGTAGATATAATAGCCCTCCCAGAATCTTCAGAAGCGATGACTCATTATTTCTAAAACCCAGATTGCTTTATTCTTTTGTGTATACTATATCCAAGAACATATTAAAAAAAGATACGATTTCTGCTATTAAAGAAGAATCTATCGGCAAGCCTTTGAGGCAACAGATAAAGATTCAAGATGCACAGCGTTACCACGATCCTTCTTCTCATAATCAATTTATTAATACATTTCTAACATACGGGATTTTTGGCCTGATTGCCCTATTCTTTTATTATCTGTATATATGGAGATTATGCAATAGAGGGCTATTCTTCTGCAAAGCGGGAATTATTTCTTACATAATACTTTCCTTCTTCCATAATGCCGGCCCATTCTACGGGGATTATATATGGTGGCATGTTTGTGCGTTTGTGGTTTATTCAGCTGTTGCAGCTCAGAGGGGCGGATATTCATTAAGTACTTATGAAGAGGACGGATAGTTCAGTAATGAAAGACGATATAATAGTAACTGTAATTATGGCAGTTTACAACAGGCAGAATACTGTAGCCAAGGCAGTGGAGAGTATATTGCTTCAGAATTTCAAGGATTTTGAATTTATTATAGTTAATGATGGTTCCGACGATGGAACAATCTCTATATTACAAAGATATGAAAAACAGGATGACAGAATTGTACTGGTAAATCAATCAAAGAGAGGATTAACTTATTCCTTGAATTATGCACTGAAGATTTCCAAAGGGGAATATATTCTAAGGCAAGACGCAGATGATGTCAGTATGCCCCAGAGGATAGATAGGCAGTTAGAATATATTAGGAGGAATAATTTGGATATAGTTTCTTCTTACGCACGTTTGGTTAACAAAAAGGGTGCCTTCTTGAAGGTTCTAAAATCACCTTTAACTCACCAGCAAATCGTATGTACATTAGAAAAATATAATTGCATTCTGCATCCTAGTTTGATGTTTCGTAAACAGGCAGCATATTCTATAGGTTTCTTTGATGAATATTTTGAATTGGCTCAAGATTATGATTTTTATTTAAGGGGAATTTTGAATGGTCTGAGATTCGGCGTTATACCCGAGGTTTTGGTGCATATGACATTCAATCCATCGGGCCTTACCGTAAAGAAGAGGAAACGACAACTATTATACGCTATTGCTGCCCAGGCAGGTTATTTTGCAAAGAAGGATACATTCAGATTGATATATATTATTTATATTCTGAGACATATCCTTAAGATAATGATACCTGATTTTATAAGAAGTTTAAGGGCCTGGAACAGAAATAGAATGTGCTGATTAATTTATCAAGATGCAAACCGTAGATAGAATAAGGGTTTTTGTTATTGGTATACGTGGTTTTCTTGACGTGCATGGTGGAGTCGAGAGGCATTGTCAGGAGTTATATCCACGATTAGTTCAACTCGGGTGTGACGTAACATCTATAGTCAGGCTCCCTTATGTATTGAAAAAAAACAGACTACCGGAATACAGGGGTGTAAAATTAATCTACCTGTGGTGCTTGCGAAAGAAGAATTTTGAGGTGATTACACATACGCTATTGGGAACCTTTGTTTGCTTGTTAAAGAGGCCGGATATTGTTCACTTTCATAATATTGGTCCTGGTATGTTTATCCCCTTTGTAAAATTGGCAGGGATTAAGACAGTACTCACATACCATAGTATTAATTATAAGCATCAGAAGTGGAGCCGATTTGCAAAGTTGATATTAAGGATTGCTGAGTTTCTGAGTGTAAGGTTATCGGATGAGGTTATTGTGGTTTCTAAGGCAACAAGAGATTTCTTATTTAATAAATATAGACGTAAGGACTTAAGATTTATAACTAATGGTGTAAGTATTTCCCGCGATATTTTTTCTAAAGGGATTCTAAAAAAATATAACCTCCGGCCTTACAAATATGTTTTTACCGCCTCTCGTTTCACTCAGGAGAAAGGATTGCATGATTTAGTTTCTGCCTATCAAAAGATAAAGAATCCTGAGTTTAGACTGGTTATCGCTGGGGATGCTCTTTATGAAACAGATTACAGCAATAGATTGAAACAGAGAGCACGGGAAGCAGGGGTTATCTTGACCGGTTTTATTTCGGGCGTTG
>JAOZPD010000048.1 GCA_029932935.1 Candidatus Omnitrophota bacterium
CCCGGATATCTCTTCCAGTAATCTAAAAATTTGCTCCAGGGTAAGAAATTCGTTACTACAGAGAATATACCTCTCTCCTGTTCTCCCATTTTCAATAGCTGAGATATGCGCATCAGCAACATCGTTTACATCAGCAATGGATAGATATGATTCGAAGTATGCGAAATATCTTCTATTCAGAAATTTAACAATCAATTCTCCAGAGGGCGTAGGTTTGCAGTCGCCCTCCCCGATTATCATCGCCGGATTCAATATTAATGCCGGCAATCCCCTGGAGCAGAATTTTAATACCTCGTATTCAGCCAACAACTTAGAGCGGGCATAATGGCTACTCATACTCCATAGATTAAACATCGCTTCCTCATCACTGGGTCTACCATCACTTCTTTTACCTATTGAGGCTACGCTACTGGTGAATATAAATCTACCCACTTTATGCTTCAGTGCGGCTGATAGTATATTTCTTGTTCCCTCCACATTAATCTTATATAAACTTCTGGCCTCTTTTTCCCACCAGGGCAGAAAGATATAAGCAGAGGCAAGATGGAATACCACATCGCATCCATCCACTGCCCTCTCTACAGCTTGAGGGTGTATGATATCGCCGGTTACTACTTCGATATCCAGGCCATTTACTATGTCCTCTCTGCCCCTTCTTATAAAAGCTCTAACAGTATAGCCCGCATTGAGCAGGCGCCTTAATACTGCTACGCCTAAGAAACCGCTTGCTCCGGTAAGAAGAACCCTCATATTATGATTACGATACAAAATAAACTAATAACAATTACCCTTTTGTTGCCACTTTTATTTTCTCTATGATTGAGTCGTCTACTAATCTGTCGCCCCAATAAAAATCCGACACCTCGAATCCATGCAATCTACCCAATTGCCTTATCTCATCTATCTTTTGAGGGGTTATATACCCTCTTCCAAAACTAAAATTTTCATAGCGTCTTTCTAATGCCAGAATAATCGCCTCAGCGAAACAACCATAGATTACCTCTGTTGAAGGCAATCCTACATCAATAGGAAATGAAATCGGCGTGGGGGATTTAGCTAACCCGCCAGAGAATATAAGGACATCCTCTCGTGGTGTAGGAGCATAAGAGATATTCTTAGGATAACCTACGTCGCAGACAATAGAACCCGGTTTAAACCAATCTATTTTAAGGATAGAGGTGGTAACACTCGCTGCCGAAATGACAATATCAGCAGAGCTTACGGCCGATTCATTATTAGTCGTAGCTACTATCTTTGCTTTACGCTTTTTTGTCAACTCTTTCTTTATGTGGATAAGATTGCTTTTTGTCCTGCCTGTTATAGTCAATTGCCTCACCTTATCCGCCAGGACCCTCGCGCAAGCACTACCAATATCCCCTGTCCCGCCCACTATGGTCGCTTTTAAATGCGAGATATCTAAATCTAAATACTCCACTGCCTTCAGGACGCCATCTATAACCATTGCTGCCGTAAAGGTATTACCCGTAGTGACAGGCACATCCACTTCTTCGGTAATCTCATGTCCTATTTTCTCCGCTACTATAGATGTAAAACCACCGAGCGTTACTATTCCTACACCGTGTTTTTCGGCAATCTTACAGGCCCTGACTACTTTAGAAAATACCCCCCAGACATCCCTTCCTATCATCTCCGGGATAAATGTAGCCAGTATGAAGCACCCATTAACGGTCTGTCCTGTTTTGGATTTAAAGTTTAGAATATCATGTAACTTAAATGAAGGGGTTGTATTAAAAATACGGCCCAGAAATTCTTCAGATGGCGCCTTAAAATGAGGGTTTAACATTTTCAAACACTTCAGTAAATGATCAAAATTATATGTATGTCCAATAATTCCAAAACCAGCTATCTTTTTAACCTCTCCTCGCTTGAGGCCGTCATACTTAACAGATATCAACCGTTGCTCCAGTGCTTCCAATATAGCCCTGAAACTCATCGTAAGTAATTTTTTTATATAACTACTCGCGAAATCGTTAATTGCTGGTATATCTACTCTCAAATAGACATCCACCGTAACCTCGGTGCCTTGAGAATGGACATTAAAGGTCCATTTTCCATTAAACTCTCGCAGATCTCCCTCGACTGCCTTGAAATAAATGGCATTATCATTAAGGGCAAGCGTATCTTCCTCAACCCAGTTTATAGGAATATTGTCTACCTGTATACGCCATCTGGTCTTCATACTACGACGCTCTCGCTGCACTACGGATACCTCTTTTACGCAAGCCACAAATGCAGGAAATTCCCAAACCCTGGTTAATAATCTAATCACCTTCCACCGCTGGGCAGGTATAACTTTAGATAACCTTATTTCTATTAATCCACTATCTTTCATCTAACATTTCCTTAATAGAATTCCTGAGTTTTAAAATACCATCTTGTAAATATATGTCCTCGATGACATCCTCAAATTGCTTTAGTAAATATTTTGGTTTGCCAATCTTGACTCTTATTGGTAGGAATTTAGGAAATCTCGCCGTTTTAGGTAAGGCCTCGTAAGCACCCAGAATGGCGCATGGCACAATTGGTCTGCCGGTTTTTAAAGCCAAGAGAGAGGCCCCTCTCCGGAACTGCCCCAGACTACCATCAAGACTGCATTTTCCCTCTGGGAATAATCCTACATTCTTATTTTGTATCAATAAACTTACGGCCTTTTCTGTTGAATTGCCGGTTGGAAAAGCCCTGGTTTTTCTTAAAAACCATTTTAACCAAGGAACCCTGTAGAGATATCTGGAAGCTATGCAATAAATCTTTCGAGGAACGGCTACCATAATAAGCAAGGGATCCAGAAAGCTGCTATGATTGGCAATTATTATAAAATTGGTTTTTTTCGGTAAATTCTTTAATCCCTCTACTTTAAGTTTAAATAATGTTTTGAATACTATCGCAAATATCGCTCTAAATACCCAATACCACATTATAACATGAATAATATCAAGGGGTTAACTAAGCCCCCTGTTCGTCTATTATTGCCAAGGTATCACCGATCTTCGCTGCATCCCCCTCTTTGAGCAATATTTGCACAAGTTTTCCTGAGCAAGGACTGGGCAAATTAAACGCAGCTTTATCCGTGGTTAATTCAACCAAATCATCCTTCTCCTTAACCACATCTCCTTCTTTAAAATACCAGAAGGTTACATTGGCCCCCTCAATACCCTCGCCCAATTCTGGCAAAAGCACCTTTTTCATACCAGCACCTCACTAATGTTTTTTTTACCGCGGTAATCTTAACCTCTTTTCTTAAAACATCTTCCATCGATGTCATTATTATATCCTGACCACATGGTCGAATCAAGGAAAAATTAGCTAAATCCCTCTTTTTGACATTTAAACTGGCACCATGAAAGGTTATCCAGTGCTTTACGGCAATACCAATAGAGGCAATCTTTCTTGCACCCACCCACACCCCGGTATCGCCAGATTTAGATTCTGCTTTAATATTAAATTCGGAGAGCGTTTCGATAAGCAGAGTTTCCAAATTCCTTAAAAACCAATTTAAATCCTTTCTGTAATAGGTTAGATTGAGTATGGGATATACGCATAGCTGGCCGGGTCCATGATAGGTTACATCGCCGCCACGTTCAATATTATAAATTTTTATATCTTTTTTTTCTAATTGCCTTTTATCGGACAAGATATTTTCCTCTTTTCCGTTTCTGCCCATCGTAATTACAGGTCTATGCCTGCAGATAATAAGTGCACCTGAAATTTTTCTTTCTTTTACCTGTGAAAATATCTCCCTTTGAATATCCCAGGCTCGCTGATAATTTATTAAATCAATATCAATGATCTCGAATTCCATCTCTTCAATTAAATAAATTAGCAGATAGACTATATTTTCTAAAAATTATGCTGTATTAAATAATATCCAAAAAGAGGGAACAAGGAGTATTTAGCCTCCCCCTATTGTCTCCTGGATAGATTCTGATAGAGTTGGGTGAGCAAAGATAATCTTGCGGAGTTGAGATAATTTAAGGTGTGATTGAATGGCCACAGTTGCTATACCTATAAGTTCGGTAGCCTTAGGTCCTATAATCGATACCCCCAGTATATCTTCCGAACGTTTATCCGAAACTATTTTTATAAACCCTTCCGTCTCATCAATAATCCTGGCCATACCGGAACCAAGAAAATCAAACTTATCTATTTTAACATCAATACCGCTATTTCTGGCTTCATTCTCTGTAATCCCTACGCTACCTATTTCAGGATCGGTATATATACAATTGGGTATAAGGTGATGCTCCATTCGTTTTAAACTGCCCGGAGAGGTAATATTAGTTGCAGCAACCCTGCCTTGATGGGCGGCAAAATGGGCAAGTAGTTTACCGCCCGTACAATCGCCTGCCGCAAATATATTTGGCAAATTTGTCGCCGCATATTCATCTGTTAGAATTATATTCTTTTCTATTTTAAGCCCAATTTTATCTAGGTTAAGAGTGCTTAAATCAGGGGTTCTGCCTACGCACAACAAAACCAGGTTATAATCATCTAAATTGGTGGTCTTAGCGTCTGTTTGAGTGCTAACCTCAATCCCCCTTTTTTTAAATATAGATTCTATTCTTTTGGCTATTTCCTTATCCTCCTGTGGCAATAACTGCTCCATTAACTCAACAATCGTTACCTTACTGCCTAACGTAGAAAATAAACTCGCAAACTCACAACCTATTACGCCGCCTCCAATTATCAACATCGAGGCAGGAACGGCGGTTAAGTTCAATAGTTCATTGCTGGAAACAACCTTCTTCCCATCAAATTTTAGATCCGGTAATTGAAAGGGTTTTGAGCCTACGGCAATAATTATATATTTTGCTTTAATTTTTCTGCTGTCTACGGATAATTCTTCATTAGATATAAATTGTGCCTCTCCTTTCAAAAGGTTTATATCTTTAATCATAAATTGCATACCTTTACTTAATTGTTTGATAATCGTATTCTTTCTGGCTTGAATCTCGCTAAAATTTATTTTTGGGTCAGCAATATCTACACCAAACTTTATTGCCCTTTTAGAAAGTGAATATATTTTTGCTGATTGAATTAGGGCTTTAGTGGGAATGCAGCCACAATTAAGACATGTACCGCCTATCTCATTCCTCTCTATAAGAATAACATTTAAACCAGCTTTTTTTGCCACCCTGGCTGCATTAAACCCAGCCCAGCCGGCTCCAATAATAGCTAAATCATACATTGTTTATAGCATTAATTATTCTGTGTTAATAACTGTTTCGTAATGGATAATTGTTTCTTAACTAATTTAACCGATTCCAAAAATCTGTTGAATTCTTCGTCATTCAATCCTAAATCTATTACCCTTTCTATGCCATCCTTGCCTATACAACAAGGAAGGCCTATACAAATGTCAGTTAGGCTGAATTCTCCGTCGAGATAAACCGATACCGGTAAAATTTTCTTTTCGTCTTCTACGATAGCTTTTGTTAATTCGAATATTGCCGCTGAGGGAGCAAAATAAGCACTCCCGCTACCCAACAGGGAAACGATTTCGGCACCCCTGCCGATCGTCTTCTGAAAAAGTTCTTTTATCTCCTGTTGAGTGAGATGCCTGTCTATCGGTTCCCCCTTTATTTTAGTATGTCTACTCAGAGGCAGCATGCCCTGGCCGTGATTACCAATCACACATGGCTCTATCCCGTTAATATCGGTATTTAACCTCTTGGCAATCAGATTGGCTAAACGAGCCCTATCCAAGCTTAAACCCATACCTATAATATGGCGCGGGGGAAGCCCAGTTTCTTTTATGGTAAGATAAGTCATTGCATCTAAAGGATTTGTGACTACAATAACTATTGATTCAGGAGATATCTGCCTAATCTTTCTACTAATCTCTCTAATAATATAAGCATTCTTTTGAATTAACTCCTCTCTTTTCATTCCTGGCCTGCGGGGTATCCCTGCGGTTATTATTAATATCTCTGAATTTGCTATTTGATTCATATCATCCGTACCTATAATGCGATAATTGCCGTTGAATACAAAGCGGGCATCATCCAAATCTAATGACTTGGCATATGCTAAATCTTTTATGGCATCGATCAAAACAATCTCATCAATACCCAACGAGCACAATCTAGCAGCAGTCAATCCTCCCACGTTCCCTGAGCCGATTATGGATATCTTTCTCATATTGATTTAATCATATGCTTGATAATTTCTTAATAATTGCTTCTGCCATCTCTTGCGTCCCCACGGCAGAGGGGTCATCTTTAGTAGGTTTTAAATCGTAGGTAACATATCTGCCCTCGCTTAAAACACTGATTAATGCATTCTCTAATTTCTCTGCTGCGGAGAATTCATTCATATATCTAAGCATCATGACTCCAGAGAGAATCATTGCAGTAGGATTCACCTTATTTTTACCTTTATATTTAGGAGCAGCGCCATGCACCGCCTCAAAGACAGCAACATCATCCCCTATGTTTGCACCAGGAGCAACACCTAAGCCTCCGATTAGGCCTGCACATAAGTCCGAGATAATATCGCCATAAAGATTGGGTAAAACCAAGACATCATAATCACGGGGCTTCTGAACTAACTGCATTGCCATATTGTCAACAATCCTCTCCTCAAAGACAACCCTGCCTATATATTCCTCGCTAATCCGTCTGGCTATTCTTAGAAATAATCCGTCAGTAAACTTCATAATATTGGCCTTATGTACTACGGTAACCTTTTTTCTTTTGTTTTTCAGGGCATATTCAAATGCGAAACGAATGATTCTCTCGGAACCGGTTATGGAGATAGGCTTTAAGGAAATCGCTGAATCATAAGGGATATTTTTGTTAATAAGATTTTTTATCGTATCAATAACCTCTCTTGTTTCCTTTTCATTAACTGCGAATTCAATCCCTGCATATAAATCTTCTGTATTCTCGCGAACAACTACCAAATCAACATCCTTAAATCTACTCTTTACGCCAGGATAATATTTAGCAGGCCGCAGGCAAGCATATAAATCTAAAATCTGGCGGAGTGCAACGTTTACCGAACGGAACCCCCCAGCAACAGGTGTTATAATCGGGCCTTTCAGTGCTATCTTGTTGCGCCTTATGGATTCTATAGTAGATTTGGGAAGTAGCTCGCCAAAACGCTCTTCTGCCTCTTGACCCGCTACAACCTCTTCCCACTCTATCTTTACTCCTGTTGCCTCAATGCATCTCTTAGCCGCGAAGGTTACCTCTGGCCCAATACCATCACCCGGAATCAATGTTATTTTATGTGCCATTTTATATCAATCCACTCCTTCATAATAGGTCAGGAAGCCTCCCGTGTCTCTTGTAATATTCCATCACCCCTCCTGCTTGTAGCAATTTCCGCATAATATTAGATAAAGCAAAGGTGGGTAATTCTATGTGCTGGGTTAAATCCCTTAGTAGATTTTTATTCAGATCTATCTCTAATATATCGCCCTCTTTTATTTTGGACGTATCGGCCTCGATTAATGGAAGGCCGATATTAAAACTATTTCGGTAAAAGATGCGAGCGAACGAGCTGGCTACAACCGCAACTATACCAGATTCTTTTATCACCATAGGTGCTTGTTCACGCGAGGAACCCATACCGAAATTTCTCCCGCATACCAGAATCGTTTCTCCTCGACGGATCTTCCTGGGGAAATCAGGATCTATATCTTCCATGATATGCTTGGCTAACTCCTTAATGTTGGTAATCGAGAATTTGTATTTACCAGATATAATAAAATCTGTGTTAATATTATTACCTAATTTAATTACCTTCCCCTTCAATCTCATTTTACTTCTTTTTGAATTTTGATAATATGGTGGTTTATAAGTTTATAACTGACGGAACTCTTCTATATTCTTTACCTTGGATAACGCTACGTCTAAATTAATTAAACCCTTATTAAGTAATTCCTTTAGTGATTTATCCATCGTCTTCATTCCATATTGGCTGCCTGTCTGCATTAGTGTGGGGATTTGCTCTATCTCCTGCTCTCGTATAAGATTCCTTATCCCGGGTGTGGCAATCATAATCTCCGCAGCCAGGACTAAACCTTTACCACTTATATGGGGCAACAACAATTGAGAAACTACACCCTGCAAACAATTAGCTAATTGCAGCTTTACCTGTTGTTGTTGGTGCGGAGGAAACACATCGATAATTCTTTCTACTGTCTGTGGCGCATCGGGAGTATGCAGAGTAGCCAGAACAAGATGTCCTGTCTCTGCGGCAGTTAGGGCCGTGGATATAGTCTCCAGATCACGCATCTCTCCTACCATAATAACATCCGGGTCCTGCCTCAGGACATGTCTTAAGGCCGCGGCAAAGGAATGTGTATCAGAATAAACTTGCCTTTGTTTAATTATGCTCTTTTTATTTTTATGCACAAACTCAATGGGGTCTTCAATACAAATAATTAAACACTCTCTTTCATTATTTATAAAATCGATAAGAGAGGCAAGGGTGGTTGTCTTTCCTACGCCGGTGGGCCCGGTAATTAATACCAAGCCATTTGGCTTGCGTATTAAATCTATAGTGATTGATGGTAATCCTAATTCCTGAGGCGCGGGTATTTCTGAAGGGACGCGCCTGAAGGCAGCCTCTACTACACCTCTTTGCATATGTACATTGACGCGGAATCTATCCAGATGGGGCAAAGCCAAAGAGATATCCAGCTCAAGGTCCTTCTCAAACTTCTCTTTTTGAGAAGCGTTTAATACAGAATAGATTACGCGTTTTACATCCTCGCGTGAAAAGGCCGAATGTTCGGTGCGTATTAATTTCCCATCGATACGTAATATCGGTGGCTCCTTTTCTGTAAGATGTAAATCGGAAGCCTTTTTTTCGATTGTCAGCATTAATAACTCTTTTAACTCCATTCTCCCTCCTTTTTTGGACAGAGATTTCTATTAATATCTACAAATACTTTCTCGGATCAGTAATTCTTCCCTCTATTGCAGAAGCAGTAACAGTTGCCGGAGAAGCCAGATAAATAAACGCATGCGGGTTGCCCATTCGTCCCTTAAAATTACGGTTTGCCGAAGAGATTACTACCTCTCCATCAGCAGGAACCCCATTATGCGTGCCCACACACGGCCCACATCCTGGGCTGACTACTACCGCCCCCGCCTTTATAAACGTAGTAATAATACCAGACCTTAGCGCTTTTATAAATATTGATTTTGATGCCGGAGCAACGATAAATTTAACCCCCTTTTTAACTTTTCTTGATTTCAGTATTCTGGCAGCAATACTCAAATCCTCTAATCTTCCGTTAGTACATGTTCCAAGGAAGGCTTGATTTATCTTTATTGATTTAAGGCGAGAAATAGAGGTAACATTATCTACGGTGTGCGGTAAAGCAACCTGTGGATTTAAATCAGATATATCGTACTCTTTAACGAGACAATACTGTGCACCCTTATCCGCGGTTATTGCCTCCCATCTTCTCTTAGAAAATCGCGGTATTCTTTTTGTGAGTAAATTATTTTCTTTTGATTCCAACCAAGAGATTGTTTTTTTGTCAACAGGCATAAAGGCGGACTTCGCACCCATCTCTACTACCATATTGCATATGGTGAAGCGCGCATCCATACTCAATTTATTGATTAGTGAACCGTGGAATTCTATAGTTTTATAAGTCGCGCCGTCTGCCTTTAAATCCCCGATAATAAAAAGAATGATATCTTTAGCGAATACACCATGCGGCAAGTTACCTCTTAAGATTATTTTAATTGTTTGTGGAACGCGAAGCCAAGTGTGGCCAGTGGCCACCGCTATCGCTAAATCAGTAGAACCTACGCCGCTCGCAAAACACCCCAGCGCCCCATAAGTGCAGGTGTGAGAATCTGCGCCTAACACCAGATCTCCCGGCTGTATCAAACCATGTTCTGGTATAACCTGATGGCATACCCCGTTACCTATATCAAAAAGCCTGCATGATAACCGCCGAGCAAAGTCTCTCATCTTTTTATGTACAGTTGATACGCCTGAATTAGGAGAGGGAGAGTTATGATCAATAACCATGCAAAAATCCGTCCTGGCTTTTTTTATCCTTAAATCCTTTAAACGATCGATGATTATAGAAGATGTGCCGTCCTGACCAAAGGTAAAATCTACCTTACAGATTGCAAAATCACCCGCCTTTACATCCTTTCTGGCGTGTAAAGTTAGAACTTTTTCTACCGTCGTTTTTGGCATGATAAATTTAGGAGTGTTATATACAAAGAAGGATTAGAGCGAATCTCTTTCTTTCTTAAATATTTTCCTCAATCCTCCCAAAAACTTTCGTGTCGGTTTCTTAGTTAAGGGTGGCTTTGGGGTTGGTGGCGCTGCTGGTTTAACATCAGCCGCGGGCTTCGAAATCTCCTCTTCCGGTTGGGTTTTTTCCTTCTTAGCTGTAGTTGTCTTTTTTTCTTCCTCTTTTTTTTCTGTCAACTCGAACAATACAAGCCTGGCACCATCGCCTCTCCTGAATCCCAGAGGCAAG
>JAOZPD010000137.1 GCA_029932935.1 Candidatus Omnitrophota bacterium
TAACAAGACTCTCATGGTTCTTATAAATCTAAATAGTTGTATGCTCGTTAAGCTATATAAATGATTATTTAATATATGAAAAATAAAATCTTAGAATACCTACAATATCCTCTCCAATAGTAGCCAGTATATTTACTTTACTCTCTGGCCTCTGAACCCAATAAAGAGGTATATTTTTTATCCTGAGTCCATTCTTCTCAGCCAATAATAAAAGCTCGGTATCAAAAAACCAATTTTGATTTCTTACATATGGAAGTAATCTATCAGCAGCTGATTTAGTAAGTGCCTTAATGCCACACTGGGCGTCTGAAAAACTCTTCACCGACAAAACTAATCTAAGAAGAATATTATAGAAACGTGAAAGAAAGGTACGGACGATAGATCTTTTGACTTTAGATCCGGGCATTAACCTAGAGCCGATAGCGAGGTCATATTTATCTATTGTAAGGGCATTTATCATCTGAAGAAAAGACTCCAAATTAGCAGATAAATCAACATCCATATAACTTACTATATCTGCTTTACTTTCCATCCATAATTTTTTTAATATACCTCCTCTACCCTTCTGATCTAAATGGAAATAGGTAACTTCTTTATATCTCTTTGAAAGCTCTCTAGCTATACAAAGAGTTCTGTCTGTTGATCCGTTATCTGCTATAATAATGGTATATTTATAATTAAAATTGTTCTCTAAAAAATTTTTTAATATCTCGATATTTCTTTCTAAAAAATCATCTTCATTATACACAGGGATTATTATATCTACCTTAGTCATTATTCTATTATTTTATTGTAATTAACTCATTAGAATAACAATGAGTAACGTAATTATTTACCAGAAGACCAAAATTTTAACCAATTCTCCTCTTCTCCCACAATCATAGCTTTCCAGCATATACACTCATCTTTACATAGATAGGCATCTTCCAATAACTTAAATGTTCCCTCAAGCATATTCCCTAATCCTTTATTATCCCGTACCTTACAACAACATCTATATGCAGAACCATCTGCTCGAATCTTGGCATACATCTGCCCCATACGGCATAATTTTATCTCTCTTTGCTTTTTTGCTCCAACATGTGCATCAAAAATCATCTCTGTAGTCGAATCTCCACATCTCTTAATAATGGCTTCTTCCTCTTCAGTATAATTCTTAGGATATAGTTTTCCTTGAAACTTTCCCCTAAAAGCGAGTATCTTAAAAGAGATATCTCTTTTTTTAAACTCTAATTTATATCTTTCCATCTCTCTTAATTGAGGAGGATACGCAACATAATCTACATAGATATCGAACCCGTTATCTTTTAATAAAGAAGCTTTACAGAGATAGGAACTAAGATCGACAAAGAGAGGATGGAATGTAGCTGTAAACTTAATATTATCTGGTTTTATTCTAGTAATAAAATTTTTAACATCGAAAGAAAGATTAGTATCGATCTCAATACTATGGTATTTAGATAAACCCATTATCAGCTCGATAAAATCTGGATAGATACACGGTTCACCACCAGTAATATGTATATTACAATTTCCATATCTATCAAAAATATCCCTCCATATTTTTAACCATCTACTAAATCCAGGATACCGATTCTCTTTAGAAACTACATTCCATATATCTGCAAAGAAGCAATAAGGGCAACTATAATTACATTTATAATGAATATCCCAAGTAAAGAATATTTGATATGGAGGGGGTAATCTGTGTGAACTATCGCTTTGCATTTCTTTTGCTTTTGCTATCCTGTCAGAATATTTGTGTGATGCAATACATTCTTTATTATTATCTTCTTCTTTTACCAGCCATTGGAATTCACAAGGACAATTTTCTGACTCACATGGTAAAGGATGAGACAAAAGAGAAAAGTTTTTATCAAAAAAATTACCTAAAATATTATTTTTTGTCTGTCCACATCTATACACTATCCCATCGGAATCAATACGAGCGTATTTATATCCAGCATTACACAATTTGCCCTTCGTCGTATCCAGATCCATCATCTGTCTTAAATTTTCTCTCTGCCCTAACGGTAAGTCGCCTGATAGATTATAAATCATTACCTTCTCCCTATCTGTATATCCACCAGGATAAATAATATTATTGTATCGTCCTCGAAAAGGTAAAATCGAGAAATTAAGACCACTGTTCTTAAATCTTTTCTTAAAGTACTCCATCCTTCCTAATTCGGGGGGATAAGCAACATAATTTATACAAGAAAGAAACCCCTTCTCTTTTACAATTAATGCCTTCTCTAAAAACTCCTCAAAGCTAGTAAAAAGGGGATGGAAACTAGCGTCCAGAAATAATCGGTGCGGCGGTATATCTTCTATAAAATCTATCAATTGCTCCTTTCCACAAGAAAGATTAGTGATTATGTTAAATGTATGCTCTTTTATCAACTGCTTAATTAAGTCAAAAAAATGTGGATAGATAAAAGGCTCTCCGCTAGCTATCTTTATACGCACACTCCCATATCTCTCATAAATTCTGTGCCAGGAATCTACCCATTGTTCCATAGAGAAATATTTATTGCATCTTGACAAATTCTGCCAGTTGCCATAACTGAAACAATAAGGACATCTATAATTGCATTTATAATGAATATCCCAATTGAATTCTATCGCTGACGCCATTTTTTATATTAATTATTCTTAAAAATTATCATATATAGATAGTG
>JAOZPD010000006.1:0-1008 GCA_029932935.1 Candidatus Omnitrophota bacterium
CTAAGTGGCTGGTTGGACAAGATACTTCTCGCGTAAAGATAAAAGAGAGAGAGAAAGTAGAAAGAGGTATTGTTAGAGAGGCACCGAAGAGTAAGGGAAAAATAATTACTACAGGAAAGGTAAGGTATCGCTTACTTGGTAAGACCGGATTATTGGTTTCCGAGATAGGCGTAGGTGGACATGAGTATACTCGTGATGGAGCAGAGAGATTCCAGCCATACGCTGAGAGATTGGAGTTGATAGACAGGGCTTTAGAGTTAGGAATAAATTATTATGATACCTGTTGCGATACAGAGGGAATTTCTTTAGGTAAGGTATTAAAGGCTTTAAAGGCACGGGATAAATGCTATATTGCTTATGGAGAGAATGTCGAGGGATTTAGAATTTATAACGCTGATGAGAAATTTATCAGAGAAATTATTGAGAGGCAATTGCAGTGTTTGCGAACAGATAGGATAGATATCTTCAGGGTTTTAGATTTCTCAATTTCAGATTTTGCGGTTAAAATGGGTATAGATAAAGCTGAAGAGATAAGTAGGGTTGCTTATATTCTTTCTAAATTAAAGAAAGAAGGCAAGATTAGGTTCTCTTGTTTTACGACTCATTTATCAGATGACCTTAAACCCTTTGCGGGTGAAGCAGATATAGGGAATTTATTTGATGTCTTGCAAATTCGCTATAATTTTTTAGAGAATGGAGCGTCAAAGAAAATAATTCCATATGCTAAAAAACATAATATGGGTATTGTAGTCATGAAGCCTTTTAGAAAAGGAACCCTTTTGAATAAATACTGTGGAAGTTCCTCGGATGCAACATATACAGATTTAAAATCTCCGGATGACCCTATATTTGCTAATTTACAATATAAAGAAAAAGGGTTGGCTTACGCCTTATTAAAATTTATACTCTCAAATCCAGATGTTTCTGTAGTCATACCTGGTTTATCTTCTATAGAAGAGCTTATAGAGAATGTAAATGTTTCTATATCTGATTAAAAGGAGAAAGAGA
>JAOZPD010000006.1:1018-26407 GCA_029932935.1 Candidatus Omnitrophota bacterium
TATTAGAGAGGAGCATGGTTTAGTTAAAGGCGCTGTTTATCCACAGAAGGCAAGATATTATGAGAAACTTCCCGATGATGAGCGATTACAATGTTTACTTTGCCACCATCAGTGTAAGATCAGACCTAATGAATCTGGATTCTGTCGGGTAAGATTTAATAAGGATAGAGTACTATATACTTATGCGTTTTCTAATCCCTGCGCTGTACATGTGGAAGCTATAGAGAAAGAGCCAATGTATCATTTTCTACCCGGGACTACCAATCTTTCTATTGCCATAGCCGGATGCAATCTAAGATGTAGTTTTTGCCAGAATTGGTTAATTACTCAGTTCTCACCTGTTGAATCAATGAACTACTCACGTACACCGAAGGATATCCTAGAGTTAGTCAGGATGAATGCTTGTCCGACGATTAATTTCACTTATTCTGAACCTACGATATTCTATGAGTACATGTTTGATGTTGCAGAGTTAGCTAAGCATCTCGGGATAAAGAGCATCTGTCATTTTAATGGGCATATGAGGGAAAAGCCATTACGAAATCTATGCAGGGTTTTAGACGCAGTATGCGTTGATCTGAAAGGATTTGAGGAAGAATTTTATCGTAATGTCTGTTCAGGTAGCCTGGAGACAGTATTAGATAATTTAAAGATTATTAAACAGGAAGGCCTTCACTTAGAAATAATAAATTTGGTAATTCCTGATATAAATGATGATTTAAGCATTATTAAAAAGATGTGTCAGTGGATTGTAGATAATTTAGGTGTAGAGACTCCTATGCATTTCTTGAGATTCTCTCCGCGATATAAACTGAATAATTTAGATTACACACCATTAGAGATTCTAGAGGCAGCTCGTGAGATTGCTCTATCCTGCGGTTTACATTATTCTTATATTAGTAATATTCCAATCCATGATGCTAAGTCTACATATTGTCCTCAATGCGGGAATATATTGATTGAGCGTGAAAATAATACGGTAGTTAAAAATGTGATAGAGAATGGGAGGTGTAAATACTGTAATTTTAATATAGCAGGGGTCTGGATATAGACAATAGAGATGAAGAGCAATGGGAAGATAATAATTTAATAAATGAATGGAGGTTACCAATTATGATAAAGCACTGGCGGCTGAAGATAAAGTCAAGATTTTCAATTGTAAAAGAACTATTTGTTTTTCTATGGGAGAACAAACTATGGTGGATGATTCCTATGGTAGTGGTTTTACTTCTTCTTAGTCTTCTAATTATCTTTACTCAAAGCGCAGCAGTAGTACCGTTTATCTATACGTTATTTTAATAATTAATAAATAAAAAGATAAACCTTATGAATCTTAAAACCTTCATATTGAGATTTAGTTTATTGTTTCGTTTGGTTGTTTTACTTCTTGAGGTATCTATCCGAGTCTGGCGAGGGTTACCACCTGTAGAGTCAGAACGTTCTCAGTTTAAATATCAATACGAAGAGATATATAAGAGATTTTTTAAAAAAATTAAATTACCAGATGGTTCTATTGTTTATAAAAGTCAGCGTAGTTATGGCAGTGATGAATCGTTTCCCATTCATAAACCCAAAGACACAGAAAGAATTTTTGTATTGGGAGGTTCTGTATCTACGGGTGTCTGTTATTACGATAATAAACATATAATGAAGAAATTATTAGAGGAATCTATATCTAATAATAAATTTGAAATTATCGGTTGTGGTATGGGGGCATATGATAGTTATAGGGTTTCACTTGTTCATAAAGAGATTATGAATTATGACCCAGATTTCATTGTACTTCTGTCGGGCAACAATGAGTATTATGACCCCATACGGCTTAACCTCTGGATTTACAGATTAAATCGACTATTACGTAATCTTTGGATTTATCGGTTTCTCCAGGATAGGGTTTTAATCTGGGGTAGACATTACGGCATGTATAAGATATCTCCGGATAGGCGCCTCAGGGATTATGAGCGAACTCTCAGGATCATGATACGAAGATCTCAAAAGAAAAGAGTGCCTATAATTTTATGTACATTGCCAGTTAATTTTCGCGATTGCGCTCCAATGGAGATACCGAATTGGAAAGATAAAGAATTCTTCCTGGCGTGGTATTCACTAAATAAAGGCAGGTTCAAAGAGGCATTGAGAAAATTCAGTCAATATATTGCTACTTACCCAAATGATGCTTTCGGATATTATTTCTTAGCTAAATGCTATGATGCCCTGGAGGATTATCCACAGGCACAGAGATATTATCTTAAAGCCTTAGCTTTAGATATTGATCCAGGCAATCGATGTCCACCGCAGCGTAATGCGGTTATTCGTCATCTTTGCATTCAGGAGGGCGCTATTCTGGTGGATTTAGAAAGATATTTTATTAAAAATGCTCCTCAAGGGTTGTTAGGAAAAGAGTTCTTTGCTGATGAGTGCCATTGGTGGGATGAATATTATTCATTGGTCTGTCAGTTAATTGCACAATCCATAGTTAAATATTATAAATCTAATTTAGACCCAACATTATCTCCTTCGATAGAAGATAAACAGAATGGTAGAATAAAAAAGATCTCTTCTGTAGATATAGCCACTACCAATATTGATGTTATTAGAAATAGAGCATTAAAGATAATTTCAGCTGCTTTCTCGGACATATCTCTTTGGAATTTCAAGATAGGTTTAATGAATGAGCGAATCATTTCTTTTATTGAATCAGCATACAAGTTAAGTCCCGAATTGTTCGACAATTATAATTTACTTAAGGAATATGTTCTTAATAAGATTACATCAAACTGGTGGATGCGTGCAAAGTTGTTGCATTTTGATAGTCTATGGCTATCCTTTATATGCCATATTAGCGAAGCGCTCTATCGTTTAAAGGAATCCATTAAGGCTATCGAGTATATTAATCTGGTTATCAAGAAAGATCCCGATTCCTGTCTTCCATATCTAATTCGAGGTTTGGCTTATTATGATATTGGTCAGTTCAGTAAAGCAAGGCAGGATTTTGAGAGAATATCTCAAGATGCATCTTGTAGGCATCCATTGGTAGATTTCTATAAAGAATGCTTGAAAAACTTGAACCTTACACATTTATAATCATAAGTTACGAGAAATGATAAAGCTATTTAAAAAAATATTCAGGATAGTAAATAAGGGTGTTCGTTTTTTTATAAATTTTTTAATAAGATTACTTTTAATTATAATATACTTTGTTTTATTCGTTCCTCTTGCTATATTAATAAGATTGCGTATTGATTTCTTATGTATAAATAAAAACAGTCCTCATTGGATTCCTCATGAGAGGATAGAAAACATAGGAAAGTTTTTAGCGAGGCAATAATGTATATTTTAGGCATAAGCTGTTATTATCATGATGCAGCTGCCTGTTTATTGAAAGATGGTGAGGTATTTGTCGCTGCGGAAGAGGAGAGATTCAGCAGAATCAAACACGATTATTCTTTTCCGAAGAACGCTATCAAATTCTGTCTTGAGTATGCCGGGATAAAAAGTAAAGATATCAGTTTTGTGGTCTTCAATGAAAAGCCGTTTTTAAAATTTGAACGCATCATTAAAACTATTCTTTCTACCTCGCCTTGTTCTGCAGGATTATTCCAGGAGGCAATAATAAATTGGATGAGTGATAAATTATGGATTAAAAGTATTATCGAGGAAGAGTTAGGTGTTTCCTCGGATAAAATATTGTTTTCCAAACATCATATTTCACATGCTGCAAGTAGTTTTTTCTGTTCGCCATTCTCTGAAGCGGCGGTTTTGACTTGTGATGGAGTAGGGGAATGGACAAGCGTAGCTTTGGGTAAATGTACATCAAATTGGAATGGAAAGGGTAGAAACGAAATCCAGTTATTGGAAGAGATTAGATTTCCACATTCTTTAGGGTTGCTTTATTCTGTATTTACTGCCTTTTTAGGTTTTAAGGTCAATGAGGGAGAATATAAAGTTATGGGTATGTCTGCCTTCGGTAAGCCTAAATATGTAGATAAGATATATAAACTAATTAAAATAGGCTCAGATGGTAGTTTTTATCTTGATATGAAATATTTTGCTTATCACTATCATACTAGAAAGAGTTTTAGTAGACATTTTGAGAAATTATTTGGCAAACCGAGAGATCCTCGCCTGCGCTTTGTTACCGATAGTACTTCATTATATGACTACACAGAACCCCCTACAGAAAAAGAAAAAGAAACTAATCAATATTATGCTGATGTAGCTGCGAGTATTCAGAGGGTTACGGAAGATATATTGATAAATATGACCAATTATCTTTATAAAAAAACCAGATTAAATAAGCTTTGTCTTGCGGGTGGAGTTGCTTTAAATTGCGTAGCTAATTATCGTATTTTGGAAGAGACGCCGATAGAGGAAATATTTATTCAGCCTTCAGCCGGAGATGGAGGAGGAGCGATGGGGGCAGCCTTATATGTTTACCATTGTCTTCTCGCCAAACCAAGAAGATTTATCATGAGGCATGTCTTTTTGGGAAAAGAATATAATAATGATCAAATTGAGTCTTTCCTAAAAAAGAATAACATTAATTATCAATATATTGAAGATGAAAGAAAATTAATTAATACAGTAGTAGAAGCCTTGGTTTCTGGTAAGGTGGTAGGATGGTATCACGGGAGATTTGAGTGGGGTCCCAGAGCCTTAGGAAATCGTTCTATTTTAGCTGATCCGCGTGATGGAAAGATGAAGGATATTGTTAATATCAAAATCAAATTCCGCGAGCCATTTCGTCCTTTTGCGCCATCGGTTCTGCAAGATAAGGTAAATGAATTCTTTGAAATAAGTAGTTATAAAGAACATTTTCCTTTGAGATTTATGCTCTATGCTTTACCGGTCAAGAAGAAAGAATTAATTCCTGCTGTCACGCATATCGATGGCTCCAGCCGTATACAATTAGTCGATAGTCAGACTAATCCACGTTATTATAAATTGATAGATAGGTTTTACCAGATTACAGGAGTACCTGTGGTTCTGAATACGTCGTTTAATCTGAAGGGAGAACCAATAGTTAACAGCCCTGAAGAGGCATTTGCTACATTTTCAAAGAGTGGAATGGATATGCTCGTCCTGGAGAATTTCATAATAGCAAAATAAATGGAAGGATATAAATTATCTCCTCTGCAGAAGGTTTTTTGGAACTGGGATATTCATTATGCCTGTAATTACAGATGTTCATATTGTTTCTTAGCAGGCAAATGGGATATTGCAGCTAAGGAGAACCGTTATCCTGGGGTTAACAAATGGTTAGAAATATGGGATAGCATTTATGATAAATATGGCAGTTGTCATATTCATTTCTCTGGAGGGGAGCCTTTTATATATCCACATTTTTTTGATTTAATTACCGAATTGGTTAAAAGGCATACTTTAGAGTTTTCGACAAATTTATCCTTTGATGTCACCTCTTTTATTGAAAAAATAGATTCTCAGAAGGTAAGAATATGCGCGAGCTTTCATCCTGAATTTTCCAATTTTAATGAATTTCTAAATAAGGTTAATCTCTTAAGAAAATATAATTTTTCTGTTCTTATAGCTTATGTGGCCTATCCACCATATTTAGAGAGGATGAAGAAGGTTAAGGCGGAGTGCGATAGAAGTGGTATTAGATTGAGTGTGCAGCCGTTTCGAGGTATTTTTAATAATAGGAAATATCCTGATAGTTACACAGAATACGAGATGAATATCTTGAGAGATTGCGGGCAGAATTTTCATTCCAATAAAAAGATGTTGGATCGAGGAGTTAATGTTGGTAATGGTGTTAGGCTATGCCGTATGGGGGAGAGGTATGGTAAGATCTATGCCAGTGCCGATGTATATAGATGTTGTACCACAGGAGCCAAGAGGATAGGGAATTTATTAGACGACGATAATTTCCAATTACTGAGAGAACCAGCCATATGCGAGCTGGATTCTTGTCTTTGTTGGAAGGCTATGATCGTGGGCAAGGAAAAGGAATATTTAATACATTGGAGTTGATAGATATGAAAAAAACATTCAAAAAAATAGGCAAGATATTTATTCCATTAAGGCAAGAAAAGGAATGCATTGTTGGGCAATCTATATTAATTGTTGATAATGGATATAGCTGGATCGGACAATTAAGTAGAGCGATTGAAAGGATCAAATTCTATTTTCCTAAAGCTGAGTTATCTGTATTGACCTTCGAGCAACGGATGTCAGTGCTGAATAATGACTTCCATGGATTAAATTATATAATTCCTTCTGAGGAGCTCAAGCCAAGAAGATATCGATTGGCTTTACAGATGTTGAATCTACGAAGAAGAAAATTCGATTTTGTCATTTTGACATCTCTTGATATTACTCCCTTAATTGTCTCTTTATTATTTCCAGACAGCAAGGTTGTTCTATATAACCAGTGGAGTCAGTGGTGGACATTGAGATTAAAAAATATAAGCGAAGTTCTTAAAATAACATATACTAAGAAAAAAACAAGATTCAATTTTAGGAATCTTTTGAAAAGGATTGGTCTATTCTTTGTATTGTTGCAGCGCCAGGATGAGGAGGCGCTTAGGCATTCGATATTGTTAGTAGACGATGGCTATGCTTCGTTTGGACAACTCGAATGCGCTATTCAGAGGGCAAGGCAATCTTTGCCTCGAGCTAAGATTTCAATATTAGGCTTAGAACATAGGCAGGAATTAAGAGAAAGATTCTCGGAGCTTGAGTTTATTAAGGCAGGTAGATGTATAATTGAGAGATACCGCATATTTCGCCATATGCTTAGATTGCGAAATAATAAATACGATTATGTTATTATATTGTCCTTAGATATAACACCAATTATTGCTTCTATTTTATTTATTAAAGGAAAGACACTCTTGTTTAATAAGTGGCATCATTGGTGGTCATTGAGTCCGAGGCCTATAAGAGACTATTTTATGCTATTACCTCGATTTATTATGAATATAGTAATATTCATTTATCTTTTAATAGCTGTTTCTTGGATATTTCTGAAGAGAACTCTAAATGTTCTTAGATTTAGCCTCTTTAAACGAGCCTTTACTTAATTTGAAAAGCATATCTTATTATGATAGATGGATGTCTCAATAGTGATATTAACTAAGGACGCAGAAAGATATATTGAGAATAGCTTAAACTCAATTTTTAATCAGAATACAGATTATAACTTTGAGATTGTCTGTATAGATTCTGGTTCAACGGATAGAACCGAACAAATCTGTAAAGATAAAGGTGTAAAATTATATAAGATTTTACCTGAAGATTTTAATCATGGGTTAACACGTAATCTTGCTGTATCTATTGCTAAAGGTGAGTATATAGTTTTTATTTCTCAGGATGCTATACCATCTGATACAAATTGGTTAAGGATAATGGTGGATATTCTAAAGGGAGATACGAGAGTTGCAGGAGTATATTGTCGGCAAGTACCGCATGAAAATGCCTCTCATTTTGCAGCCTGGCAGATAGATAATTATTTACCTAAAGAAACACAGATAAATCAAATAGAACAAAAAGAGATATATGAAAGACTTCCTCCCGAAGAAAAATATAGGCTCTGTAAATTTGATAATGCTTGTTCGTGCATCAGAAGAAGCGTTTGGCAAGAGTTTAATTTTAGAAAGATGGGGTTTGGTGAGGATATAGAGTGGGCTAAGCGAGTATTGGAGGCAGGGTATAAGATTATCTATACCAAGGAAGTAGCTGTTATTCATTCGCATGATTTGTCTTTAATCGAGACATTTCGAAGGGCTTACCTTCACCACAGACTTTTATACAATCTGTTTCATCTTAGAGCTTTTCCTTCATTTTTATCTTTTTTGAAAAACTTGATTGCCTTTCCTTTGTTGGCAATCTCATTCTATATGAAGAAGGAAAACAGCATGCTTATGAGAGTCATTAAACTTCCTCAGATTGCAGCATTAAGTGTCCTTTCTGTACTTGGCCAATATTGTGGCTCTCTATTTAAACATTGAAGATATTACAAGTTATCCATAATTTCCTTCCGTATTCCTATGCAGGAACAGAAATCTACTGCTATAATCTATCAAAGGCGTTGTCTGGAGAGCATAATGTTTTTATATTCCATAGAGTGAGAGATGAGAATGGCAAGGATTATGATATGAAGCGATATAAGTTTGAGGGATTGGATATCTTTGCAATAAATAATACCTGCCGGAGTTATAATAGCTTTGAGGATACGTATGACAACAGGATAATAGAAGATAGATTTGATGAGATCTTAGATATTGTTAAGCCAGATGTAGTGCATATTCAACATCTTCTATTCTTATCGATAGGGATAATTCGATGCATAAAAAAAAGGTCTATTCCTATCGTATTTACACTGCATGATTATTGGCTTATTTGTCCTCAAGGACAATTATTAAGGCATGACCTTTCAGTATGCACTGACTACGTCCATTATGACTGCATAAAATGTATCAGGTCTCAGCTAGCTATTAAGTATGGTATATTAAATATATATTATAGATTACGAGATAAATTCCCTCCTTTATTGCTACAGTTATTAAAAGGGATTTATTTAAATTATGCAAAAAATATATTTCTCTCAGAGGCAAATTCAGCTGATAAAATAAAAAGAAGAAGAGACTTTATAAATAGATTACTTGGTAATGTTGATTTATTTATTTCTCCATCTAAATTTCTACTGGATATTTTTCTAAACTATGGTATATCTCAGGATAAAATTATATCTATCCAGAATGGTATAGATATAACGCAATTTAAACACCTTGACCGGAAGAAATCAAATAGGATCAGATTTGGATTTATTGGGACAATTCATCCTTCAAAAGGCCTACATATATTAATAGAAGCATTTAATAAGATTACAGCAAAAAATGTTGAGTTGAGGATTTATGGAAGGATTTTACCATATTCTGGTTTTGAATATTATCCTCGTCTATTAAGAAAATTGTGCAGACATAGTAATATATTATTTATGGGGGGATTCGAGGCCTCTTTAATTAGTAAGATATTTTCGGAGATAGATATTTTAATAGTACCTTCGATCTGGAATGAAAATCTGCCTTTGGTTATTCTGGAGGCCTTCTCAAGCAGGACTCCTGTAATTGCCTCTAGGATTGGTGGAATATCCGAGTTGATTAATGATGGCATCAATGGGTTTCTATTTAAAGCAAATAATTCCGATGATCTTTATACAAAACTAAAAATTATTATTGATAATGATAATATTATAGAAAAGCTTAAAAATGCAGTTGTTTTACCTAAAGATATGAAAGAGAATGCACGAGAAATGGCAGAGATATACACTAATTTATTGGTGCGTAGATGAACTCAAAAAAAATAATCTCCCCGATTATAAGTTTATTATTAGCCATACAAGCTTTGTTTATTATATCTTCTACCGTAGTATGCGCTAAGGGTGACACTAAATCGGGTTATATCCCTGAGCGCAGACACTGTATTGCTAATGAGACAATAATTAAGATATGCAATAGAGAGATTATAAACCAAGATTTCTATGGATTTGGCGCAGAGACACTACCGTGGTTATGGACAGAGGAGAATAAACAGTCTGGTGTTGATAGGGATGATATAATGCTTAATCTGCGGCGGATCAAATATCTTAATCTTCCTATTACTCGTATATTTGTACCTTGGGAAACATGGAATCCGAGCGTTGATTATAAGACATTCACCTGGGACAGCGACGAGATGAGCAGTCTTTACAATATGCTCGATGTTTATCAGGAGATGGGAACGGATGTAATTTTAGTAACTGTTGATTGGCTACAAGATTCACCGTGGCGTAAAGTGGAATCGAGCGCTCGGGCAGTCTTGGAGCTTCTCGAATATCTTATTAAAAAGAAGGGATATACCTGTATTCGTTATTGGACACTTACGAATGAACCAGAGCTTACATACGGTTGGCTAAGGAGGTTGCCTTTTAAAAATTATATTCAGATTCATCGAATAGTAAAAGAAGGTATAAAGAAGAGAGATTTATCTGTGAAGATTATAGTTTCTGATGAAGTAGAATCTCTGAGTTGGTTTAGAAATTGTGTCCAATCCTTATCTGATATAGCTGATGTTTTTAGTTCACATATATATCTCTATCCTCATCAAAAACAGATAATATCAAGGCTCTTAAGAGAAAGAATGAGTATTATCAGGAGAGCCTCTCAGGATAAAAATAATATTCCAGATTTTTTCATTTGTGAATTTGGTTTTCGTGGCTTAGAATTTGGAGCATGCATTAATAGTCTTGCGGATGATTATGAATATGGTTTATATATCGCCTGTTTCTGTATTGAGTTGTTGAATTCGGGTGTTGATGCAGCGTCCTTATGGTGTTTACATCAGATTCGCTTGATTGATGAGATTAATCCTGAGGGTGGCAATTTGATGCGCATTGGTTTATGGGCTTATAAGGATAAAGACTGGCAGATATTCCCTATTTTTCATCTTTATAAACTGTTCACTAAATTTATAAAGAGAGGCTCTAAGGTATTGTCTATAAAGAATACTTCTAGTAAAAAATTAAAAGTGGCCTGTATTGAATATAAAGGAGAATACTCTGTTTTTATTGTTAATATGGATAATAATGCAGAAAGATTTATAATTAAAGGATTACCCAAAGGACTAAAGATGAAAAGATACATTTATATTAAATCGTCTTTAAATAATTTTAATAAAGAGAATAGAAATAAGCAGCATGCTACGACAATAGTTATTAATGATTATTTGAGAGATATAATATCTCCTAAGAGCGTTCTTATATTTACTACCTTCTCGGATAAGATATCTTGATTAATTCATAAAATGAAAAAAAAATGCAATATTTACAGGATATTATTTTTTATAGGTTTATTATTAATAATATTTCTTTATTTCTTAGTCGGGCTTCGTCTATTTCTACATAAAGGCATATTTGATGAGGGGTTGGCTACCTATGGAGCAGTCCGTGTGCTTAACGGCGACATTCCCTATCGGGACTTCTGGACTCTTTATACACCAGCAGAGTTTTATCTGTTAGCCATAATCTTTAAGATATTCGGGGCATCAATTATTGTAGAAAGAATGTTGAATGTAATAATACATCTATTGATTGTAATCGCTATATATTTTATTATAAAAGGTCTTTTTCCTGAAAGATTTGTGCTTCTATGTTGTTTTTTGGTATCGGTGTGGTTAAGAAGGATGATAACTGAAAGTTACAGTTATAGCTTAGCTGTTCCACCAGCTATATTTTTTGTAATCCTGAGTTGTTGGTTCTTGGAGCGTTATTTCTCAACGACAAGACGCAAGTACCTAATAATCTCTGGTTTTCTTGTCGGTATAGTCGTTCTATTTAGGCAGGACTTTGGATTCTATACTATAGTATCTGAATATTTTGTTATTTTTATATTTCTTTATAATAATGCATTGGAGAAATCACCGATTATTATTATTAGAAAGAGCATGTCTTATCTTTTGGGTATCTTTGTGATTATTTCACCAATGATCTTGTATTTTGTTTTTAATTCATCATTTTATAGTATGATCCAAGATATAATCATGTTTCCTCTTATTGTGTATCCACAGGTAAGGGCAATCTCATTTCCTGAGATATCGATAAATACAGTTATATTTTATTTTCCAATAGTTATATTTATGATTACTGCTGTAATCTTAGCTTGTTGTTTTTTCAAGGACGTAATATTCTCAGAGAGAGAGCGATATCGTATACTCCTTTTCTTATTGCTTGGTATCTCCTTTTTAAATTATCCATTTTTGCGTGCTCAAATACGTTATCTCTTCCCCACTATGTTATTGGCTATAATATTATTTATTTATTTGTTTTATAAGTTATTACAAAAAATAAGCCTTCGGAGAGTTGTGTTCTATAAATATTCTATTTATGGTGTAGTATTTATTATTGGTTTATCCTTGTTTGTTTATCCAGCTATATTAGAGGCAAAAAATTATTTGGTTTTACGTAGGAATCTTAATATTATGCCATTGAGCCTTGAACGCGCTCGAGGTTGTTATGATTGGGATGAGAATATATTTCATCAGCAGAGAGCCATTAGATTCATTCAGAAACACGTTGGACCTAAAGAGAGGATATTTGTGGGGAATATGCGACATGATAAGTTAGTATATAATGATATAATGTTTTATTTTCTTTCTGAACGCCAGAGTGCAACTAAATATCATGAGCTTCATCCAGGCTTGGTAGACACCGAAAGAATACAAAATGAGATTATAAATGAATTAAACAAAGCAGAGGTGCAATATATTATACTTTATTCTTGCATAGCATATACAAATGAGACCGATCATGATATCTATGGAGCACATAAATTAGATGATTTTATACAGGAAAGATATAAGATTGAGAAATCTTTTGGGCCCTACTTGGTCTTAAAACGCATACAGAGTTAAGATTAATAATGAGAGATTTAATTATCATAATCCCTGTCTATAACGAAGAGAAAATTATCAAAAATACTATTTTGGAGTTAAGAAAAAGAATCAGACAAGAATATAGTTTAGTCTTGGTAGATGATTACTCCTCAGACAGCACATATAGAGTAATTAAACAGATTTCTCTTGACACACAAAATATCAAATTACTTAGCAATCGATATAAAAAAGGTTTTGGGTATGCCTTAAGAACTGGGATTGAAGTAGCTGATTCAGACGATATTATAGTAATAGTTATGGCTGATCTTTGTGATGAGATCGAACTAATCCCCCAGATGTATAATAAGATTATCGAAGGAAATGATATTGTTTCTGCTTCAAGATATATAAAGGGCGGGAGAAGAGAAGGTGGACCTATTCTAAAGGCATTGCTCTCGCGCTATTCTAGTTGCTTAATCCATAAGATAAGCAGAATCCCCTTGACGGATCTCACTAATTCATTTAAAGCATATCATAAAAAAGCATTGGAGAATATTTCTATTGAGAGCACTGGCTTTGAGATTTCTATGGAGATAGTTCTGAAGGCTTATCTTAAAGGTTATAAGATAGTAGAGATACCCACAAAATGGAGAGAAAGAACAGACGGAGAATCGCATTTCGCTATTATAAGAGATGGTATTAAGTTTATAAGGTGGTTTATTTTTGGTTTACTTTTACCTTTCTTAAAGATTTTTAAGGGAGGTAGCAATGTTTAGTTTTGATTATAGAATATTATGAAGTTATCGTTATCAAATATAATTAAGAATATAAAGCTTTATATAGAGCTTATGCGTCCTTTTACCTTATTAGCCCCTCTGATAGGTATTTTATCTGGAGCTATAATAGCTAAAAGAGATCTACCTACAATAGGAGCTTATATAGCCGCAGTATGTTCCTGCATTCTAAATGCCGCTTCTAATGTAAATAATCAATATTTTGATAAAGATATTGATGGGATAAATAAACCATATCGTCCTCTCCCCTCAGGCAGAATTTCCAAAAAAGAAGCATTAATCCTCGCTATAGTACTATATTCTATAGCTTTCATATTGGCCTGTTTTGTCAATATACAATTTTTCATTATAGCAATAATAACTGGCTTTATAACCTTCTTATATTCTGCTCCACCTTTCAGATTTAAGAGGAATGCTATTTTAGCAAGTTTGGCTATAGCTATACCCAGAGGATTACTCCTGATTGTAGCAGGATGGGCTTCCATAAAATCAGTTTTTAGTATAGAACCTTGGTTTATTGGAGGTATCTTTGGTTTGTATATCCTGGGCGCAGCTACTACTAAGGATTTTGCTGATATGAAGGGTGATATGAGTTTTGGGATAAGGACATTGCCTATTATATATGGCGCAGAGAATGCCGCAAGAATAATTTCACCTTTTTTTGTGTTGCCTTTCCTGTTAATACCTCTGGGTGTAAGCTTTGGAATAATCAGGAGCACTACCTTACCTTTGGTTAACTTGTCTATCTGGGGGATTTATATAAATTGGTTGATATTGAAAAGACCGCAGGAGCTTACCTTAGAACAGAATCATATCTCGTGGAAGCATATGTATCTTTTATTGATTTCTACGCAGATTGGTTTCGCTATTAGTTATATAATATAAGAAGGAGTTACTTTGAATAATATACAGTTAAATCCAGGATTATTGAAATTAGAACTTTTTTGCAAAGGTATGAGGATTGATGAGAGTTGTTGTTTAGATATCGATGCTCGTCCAGTACTGAGGACACGAGGAGGGTTAGGTAGTGGCTTAGAAATAATCCTTCCAGATAATCTTTATGTTAATGTTCCGATAGAGGAACATTTTGCAAAGAAATCGCCTTATCTATTGATTAAGAGAGAAAGATACTTTATTAAAAAAGATAAAGATATATTGTGTAGCGTAATATTGCCACGTAAACCAGAATTTTATGACAAGAAGACTACATCGGGGAAAATAATGTCTAGAATTGGAATACTTCAAGGAAGTTATTTGGGCATCTATCCTACTAGAGTGTGTGAGTTCTGGATAATGAGACCGAGGATGAATTGTAAATTTTGTTCTGTGGGGCTGAATGTAGGACAAAACGAAGAGTTAGAGAAAACAGTAGATGATGTATTAGAAACCATTGAGGCAGCTCGTGAGGAAGAAGGAGTGACCTTTGTTCATTTTAATACAGGGTATTTAGGAGGAAAATCATTAGACGAATTAAGCATCTATATAAATGAAGTGAAGAGAAGGACAGGGCTTTTAGTTGGTGTTCAATGTCCACCGGCATCAGATTTAACAAGATACGATTATCTGAAAGAGCTTGGTGTAGATCATCTATCATTTTGCCTTGAATTATTTAATCCAGAGAGATTTAGGAATATCTGTCCTGGAAAGTATAGATATATAACTCAAAAGAGATATTTTGATGCTATAAGATATTGTGTTAGAATGTTTGGTAAAGGCAGGGTTGCTGGGGAAGTAATAGCTGGATTAGAAGAACCGCAGGTGACAATAGAAGCAATTGAGAATTTTGCCAGAATGGGAGCTGTTTCTACTGTATGTATATTTAGACCTTGTTTAGGTACAGATCTTGAAGATTTCCTTCCTCCTAAGACAGAACACATGATACCTGTATTTAGAAGAATGTATGAGGTTTGTCTTGAGAATAATATACCGATAGGTATAGCCCCGAATGTAAAGGTAAGCCTTGTACTTCTACCTGAGGAAGGCCGATATTTTTTATCCAAAGAATCAGTTGCAACTTATTTTATTCCTCAAGTGAAGTTACATATCTTGAAGATTATTTTTAGATTATTCTTTAGAATAAAATTTTTATTTCATCACATTTTAAGGTAATAAATATTAAAATATTTGAGAGATGTTATAATCTGACGAAATATGAAAAAGATAGTATTAGTGAGGCCACCGAGATATCTTTGGCCATTTATCAATGAATCTGACAATTTCCTTCTTCCTTTGGGATTACCGTGTATAGCTGCTGCCATAAGAGCAAAACTGCCAGATATAGAAGTGAAGATTATTGATTGTCCTCCTTTAAAAATAGGATGGCATACCTTGGGTAAGATATTAGAGAGAGAGCGTCCAGATATGGTGGGCGCAGGGGAGGAGGCGCTTTATCACCATGAGGCGGTAAAATTATTCAAATTAGCTAAAGAAATAGATCCTGGGGTTATTACTATCGCAGGTGGACATTTTTTTTCTTGGATGGTAGATTATAGTCTAAATAGTTTCCCAATAGATATTATTGTAAGATTTGAAGGAGAGGAGACAATAGTAAATTTAATTGAAGCTATTAGAGATAAGGTAGATTTGTCCAATATAAGAGGAATCGCTTACAAAGACAATTCACAGATAATAAAAACCCCTCTGCGTTCTTTGATTGAGGATTTAGATAGTTTACCTTTTCCAGCATATGATCTTATGCCTATGGGGAAATACTCTCCCCTTGGTTATCTTTGGCCTCTGAGCGCTACAGTAGAACACTCACGCGGCTGTGTGGACAGATGTAGTTTCTGTTCGCTCTGGACATTCTGGGGTAAACATATAAAGACAGAGATAGAAAAAGATGAATTGGAGGTAATGCCTCAATACAGAACTAAGAGTGTAGAGAGGACCCTGGAAGAGGTAGATATTGTTTACAATAGATATAACAGACGATATATAATTTGGGCAGACCCCACTTTTAATATTGATCCTAAATGGACGGATAAATTTTGTGACGGTCTTCTTAAGAGAAGATATAAGAACTTGCATTGGTGGGCATTTTTAAGAGCTGATTATCTATTAAGAGATGAGAAGTTGGGAATCTTAGATAAGATGGTGCGAGCTGGATTAATACATCCTTTAATTGGCATAGAACGTGATTGCACAGAGGATCTTAGAAGGATTAAAAAATCCGCTTATACACGAGAGTTGGTTAAGGAGGTATTCTTAATTTTTAAAAGAAAATATCCGCAGATATTTAGACAGGGCACATTTATTACCTCGTTGCCGTTTGATACAAGAGAATCAATGCTAAATTTGGTAAAATATGCAGTGGAGATTGATATAGACTATCCAGCTTTTCATCCTGTTGCCCCTGTCCCGGGAACGTATCTTTATCAGGAGGCTAAAAAGAATAATCTTTTGGAAGAAGATGATTTAACAAAATACGATTGGTCTACTCCGATAATGCGTTCTTACGCTGGTTTGAGCAGGGATGACTTTGCTAAGTTAAACTTAGAGCTTAATAAACGGTATGTGTTATATCGTCCTCATTGGCTAATAAGAGGACTTTTTTCTCCTTATAAACATAAACGAGGTCTTTATTGGTGGTTTTTCTGGAATACCCTGAAGATGATGTTTTTGGAAGTAAAAGACGTTCTTCTAGGAAGAAAGAAATTTGAAGGTGCTACAGGATTTATGAGACTCAAGAAACCTGGATGGTATAATTCATAGTTCATCCTTAGAAGAT
The DNA here is from genome assembly GCA_029932935.1 of Candidatus Omnitrophota bacterium. GTDB lineage: Bacteria > Omnitrophota > Gorgyraeia > Gygaellales > JAHJCI01 > JAOZPD01. The sequence continues at coordinate 17,909 of JAOZPD010000006.1, forward strand.
ATTTATGTTAATTGGCCTGGTACCTGTTTTTAATGAAGAAAACAATATTATTAACGTCTTAGAGGCATTAGAAAAACAGATAGATTATACCATAATCGTTAATGATGGCTCGTTAGATAAGACAGATTATTTAATATCTAAATGGCTGAAGGCTGGCAAGGAGCATGTATACTATTTTTCCTATAAAAAAAATAGAGGCCAGGCACGGGCTCTTTTATTAGGATTTAATTTTATCTCTGAACAGTACAAAAAGGGAATATTCTCAGCAGATGATATAGCAATTACTATTGATGGTGACGGACAGCATGACCCAAAAGATATTAAGAATATGTATATTTATTTTAATGATAATAATCTTGATGTACTGATTGCAAAGAGAGAACTTTCTCATTATCCTAAATACAGGATATTTGGCAATAAACTAACTTCACTGGTAGTTTCTTGCTTAAGTACATCTAAATTTGAAGATATTATGTGCGGATTTAAAATGATGAGAGTAGCTTTTATTATAGATTTATTAAATTATTATATTGGCTACAGATTCTCTTATGCAGGTGAGATTGGTATTACAGCTGGGTTATTAGGATATAATATTGATAATGAGTATTTGATACAATGTCCTTATCTCAGAAAAGGCAGCCCACGATTTAAAGATTTTCTCGTCAATATAATACTTTATCTTTTGCTCACTGCAAAGATTAAATTTATCAGAGGCCATAGGCGTCAAATCAATTGATTAATATCAAGATATTCTAAAAAATTATACCCTATTTATAAATTAGGAAGTCTTCTATAGCTAGATATTTCATCTCTGAGGCATAAAATGTCTTCAGGCAGTCCTCAGGGGTACATACAATGGGTTCGCCGTTGATATTAAAAGATGTATTGAGTATAACAGGGGTTTTAGATATTTGGCTAAATTCATTTATTAATCTATGGTACTTGGGATTAATTTCTTTCTTTACCAAATGCGGTCGGGTTGTGTTATCAACATGAACAACAGCTGGTATGTTATTTTTTATTTTTTCGGGAACCTCAAACGCTAAGTTCATAAATGGAGATTCCCTTGATTTATCCAAATAATCATTACTTGCCTCGTAAAGTATAGATGGTGCAAAAGGACGCCACATCTCTCTATTTTTTATCATATTCACCTTGTTTCTTATCTCTATATTTACTGGTGTGGCTAATATTGATCTGTTTCCTAATGCACGAGGCCCTATTTCCATCCTACCCTGGAACCATCCCACTATGTAATCCTGAGCAAGTAACCTTGCTACTGTTGATTCAATTCTTGAGTCCTCTTTAAATTTTATTCCTAATCTATTAAGTAGCTTCTTTATTGTACTATTTGAGAACTCAGGACCCCAATATGCACTCTCCATTTTAATCTTTGGATTATAACCCTTTTCTTTAGAGAGATATAAGGCTGCTCCTAGGGCGGAGCCAGCGTCATTAGTAACTGGTGGAATGTATATCTGTTCCACACTGTCTTCAGCGGATATAACCCCATTCAGTTTGCAATTTAAACCAACCCCTCCAGCTATACATATTTTTCTATTGTAATCTGGAAGCCGAGAAATATCCTTTACAATAGAGATAACTATTTTTTCTAATATATCCTGTGCAGCGAAGGCGATATCCATATGTATCTGTTTAATTGGCTCTTGTGGCAGCCGAGCATCTCTGAGTAATTTGAACATTTTTTCACTATAGATTGTTCCGTGTATATGCTTACCTAAAAAACTATAACTGGCATCGTATTTATAATTGCCACTTTCATTAAAAGATATCATCTTCTTGAATTTAGAATAAACAATTTTGTTATACCTTCCATAAGAGGCGAGAGCCATTGTTTTTCCTTCGTCTTTATTTGGTAAGAAGCCCAGAAATTCAGTTATACTTTGATAAAACCAGCCAAGCGAGTCAGGTATTCTAAAAGATTTCTTTTCTCTTATTTCAAGATTTTCTCCTTTGAAAATGGTAGTACATCTATCTTCACCACTACCGTCTATTATTAATATATAAGCGTTGTCAAATCCAGAGAGATAGAATGTACTCGCCGCATGTGCAATATGATGAGGTATGAATTCAATGGGAGGTACTGTTCCCTTGAGTCCTATGCGTCGTAACATAAAAACTATTATCTGTTTGATTCTATTAGGATGATATTTTAATAATTCTTCTAATTTTAGAATTAATGCATCAGTGTGGAGTTTAGGGCTTCGTCTGATGTATGTACTGAAGAAGAAATAGGGCATATAAAATTTATACCGATATGTATTCCATGGAAAGACTATGAAGTCTATATCATCGAGGGTAAGCTTAGCATAGTTTAGACAAAATCGTGTAGCCTTCTCTGGAACTAGGCCAAAGGAGCCTTTTAATCTGTTAAAGCGTTCCTCTTCCGCCATCACTATTAATTGTCCATTCTGTACGAGACAGGCTGCAGGAGAAACACCTAATCCAGTGATACCCAATACATTCATTTATACTCCCAATATATTATCTATACGGTCAAATTTGAAATTATTTAATAAGCATTCTAACTTAATAAGTGCCGATTCCATATTATAATATGATATGAAATTAGCGATGATGTTCAGGGGGATTTTTGGGGTATCTGAGCAGCATTCCCAGGGATGAATATATAAAATAAACGGCCTGCTTTTATTGATTAATCTCAATAATTTTACTTGTATATAAAGAGGTAATAATCTTAAATAGAAACCACCGGATACAGGGAATCTTATCCCTGATATTTCAAATATAGTTATAGGGAACTCCTTTAAAGTACTATTATCATCGGGTATTCTTAAGTCTTTACTGCCTAATCCATAAATATCTAAAGGCGCTCCCTTCACACCATAGAAATTATTAATCTTTATGGGGAATACACTCGAGTCATATTTAAACCCATATTCCTTTATAATCTCTACTGCCCATTTGGTATCGTCAGTTAAAGAAAAGCTCGGTAGGCGGATTCCCTTAATTTCTATATTGCCTAAGATATCAGCCATGACTATTAGGAATCTACGCAGTTCGTCCCTTAATCCAGATGGCCCAATTTCTTGTAAAGTTCTATGCGAGAATCCATGAGTCGCTATTTCATGACCCTCTTTATATATTCTCTTAATTAATCCTGGGTGCTTCATGGCTATTTCTCCTAATACAAAGAATGTAGCCTTTGTATTATATTTGTTTAAAAGCTTTAATAATAGCTCAGTAGAATGTTGTATTAGGTCCCGAGAGAATGAGTCTACGTGTCTTCTGATTAATTCTGGATGATACCAGTCTTCTAAATCTATAGACAGTGCATTTATCCGAGAAGATATTTTTTGTTGGGCCATTTTAGAGCGCAGTATTTAGTTAATAGCTTTTTTAATTATATGTTAAATTTTAATATGCTTCAATGATTTTATGAGGACCCTTCTGTATTAGATTGAAATTGGAAGAGTAGATAGTATAATGAATATATATCAAAATAAATTTACAAATTTCCTCAGGATATTGCGGCGTATTGTAGCCTTGACAGTAATCGAAATTACTGATAAAAGCGTAGATAGTTGTTATTAATTTGTATGTGCTAAGGGGAATTGTATGTGTGGTATATTTGGGATATTGTTAGGTAGTGATACAAGATTTACTTCCACGCTTCTGAAGCGCACTATTGATTATTTATTTATATTATCTGAATCTCGTGGTAAGGAGGCCTCAGGCATAGCGATGCTTTGCAATGACGAGCTTAGTATATATAAACAGCCTCTATCCCCTCATACTTTTATATGTAGAAAAGGATACCGTCAACTTACTAAAAGGGTTATCAAGAGTGCCACAATAGATAGTTATACTACTATGATTAGAAAACATATTGCTATTATTGGACATACGAGATTAATCACAAATGGGACGCATTTAGATAACGATAACAGTCCTATTATTGTGGGTAGCATAGTAGGGATACATAATGGTATAGTAGTGAATGATGATTATATTTGGAGGAAATTTCCTTGTATGAAAAAGAATGGTTCGGTGGATAGTGAGGTTATATTTGGTCTATTGGACCTTTTTAATAAGAGAGGTTTATCTTTGATAGAATCGGTGCGAGCTACATTTAGTAATATTGAAGGTTCTGCTTCCATAGCAGCGTTTGTACTTAGTTCTAATAACATAATACTTGCTACTAACACTGGTTCACTTTATACTTGTAAAAATATTACGGGGGATGTATATATATTCGCTTCAGAGTTACCCATACTCCATAGACTAATTGCAAGATTTAGATTGATGGATATTGTAGGTTACTGTAACATTTCACAATTAAAGGCCAATCACGGATATCTTATTGATATTAATAGTTTAACAGAAGAAGGTTTTAATATAGGTAACAATAATATTGATATTGAGATTTAGTAATGTTTCTTAAGACAGATAACGATTAATAAAAAATAATCATTATAGACGAGGAGTTAATAATGAAGCGATGTGTAAGATGTATTCTACCTGAAACGCATCCTTTTATTAAGTTCAATAAACAGGGAATATGTAATTTCTGTTTAAATCATAAAAAGATTGAGGTAAAAGGAGAAGAGTCGTTAAAAGATATTGTTTCCAGATATCGCAGTAAATCTGATAGGCCTGATTGCGTGGTAGCATTTAGTGGCGGTAGAGACAGTTCATACGGATTACATTATGTAAAAAAAGAATTGAAGATGAATCCTATTGCATTTACTTATGATTGGGGAATGGTTGCAGATATTGCCCGTAGAAATCAGGCAAGATTAGTAGGCAAGTTGGGCGTTGAACATGTTGTTATATCAGGGGATATTAGAAAGAAAAGGAGATATATTAAGCAATATATAAAGGCCTGGCTTAAGAGACCACATTTAGGTATGGTACCTTTATTTATGGCCGGTGATAAACCAGTTGAATATTATGTTACCAAGGTAGCGCAAGAATACGGTATTGGCCTCATATTTCTGTGTCGTGGCAATGAGCTGGAGTCATCCGAATATAAATGGGGGTTCCTGGGGATAAAAGATAGTGAGCCACGAGGTGTTATGCATGATATGGCAGTTCATAGAAGGATTAATTTTGCCGTAAAGGCATTCTGGCAGCATATTCTGAATCCCTCATATATCAATAGATCTTTATTCGAGACTCTATTTGCATACTGGACCACTTATATGATGAGGTTCAATTTTATCTATTTATGGCATTATATTCAATGGGATGAGAAAAAAATACTGTCAACCTTAAGAGAGGAATATAATTGGGAGATTGAGAAGGATACCATCCTTACCTGGAGAACTGATGACGGCACCTCGCCATTTTATAATTATATATATTGTACTGTTGCTGGTTTTACAGAAAATGATGTATTTCGTAGCAATCAGATAAGAGAGGGTATGCTTACGAGAGATGAGGCGTTGAGGATTGTAAAAGAAGAAAATAAACCTAGATATGAAGCCATCAGGGATTATCTTAGAAAGGTAGGTTTAGATTATGATGAGGTAATGAAAAAAATAGATGCTATCCCAAGGCTTTACAGGGAAGTTACTTATGAATAAAAATTATATATGATTTTATATTCCCAGGTTTATCTTTTATACGCTTATCTTAGTGTTCGGTAGAAATGTAATAAGGTCTTATAGATCAGTCAGTCTAGCTAACCATTTATTATAACTATATTTATTCGTTTAATCTTCAATCTCTAGAATAGAGGTAAATTCTAAGACCAGCGAATTCCTTATAGGCAATCATAACGCAATTGTTATCCAGTAGATTTTTTAATTCAGCAGTAAGACGATTTGGGTAGCGCTTCTCGAGCGGTATATTACCTATATTATCTATATGCCACTGAGCGAGCACCAACCATATCCTTCTGTAAACTTGAATGGTCTGTTTTATGTTATCTATATTTGTCAACATCTTCCCACTACCTTTAGAAATCCAAAATTTCTTAAGCTTAGATTTGACATCTTTCTGCTTTAAGACAACAAAATTATTCTCTATCTTGCCTTGGGAGTAATATTCAAAGGGAACATACGAAGCCAGACAGGAGTGAATTATAATATCTGCCTCCCGAAAGTTATCTATAATAAAATTGGTTGCGTCTCTGTAATTTATCTTATGATGTGCTCCAAAATGTGCTTCTTTCGAGGTAGGGAATATATTAAGATAGTGGTTTCTCAAGGGGGATATTAACAGGAATGAAATAATAGTAATCAAGATAAGCTGTTGTCTTCTTAGATAATATATACCGCAGGCAACAATTATATAGCAAGTTAAGGAACTAGAGATAAGGAATCTATCCATATAGATATTTAACTTTTGAGAGAATAATAAAGTAATAAAGATGGGTATAATGGTCATGCATAATAAGAGATATAATTCTCTTCTGGAATTCTTTAGACTATAGATTCCACAGGTAAATAGTAAGAAGAAAAATGGTACAGCAAATAAATATACAGGTTTAGAAGCATGGTATCCCACAGTGAAGTTTTTAAAGGTCATAAATACAGCTTTTAAATCGCCTTTTGGCATAGCCTCAGAGGTAAAAGTAAGTGTCTGCTCAAGATGCTGTGATATAAGTATATGAATCCAAGGTAAAAATAATAGAATAATCGTACATTGAGCAACAAACCATTTTTTTATTAATTTTCGGTTATCTTTCTGGAAGAAAAAAATGAATATGTTTTCAGCAAAAATATTAAAAAGAGCGAAATAATGAGTATAGAGACTAAGCACTGTCGTAATTATGAATAAAATCCATAAAGACAACGAGTCAGCCCTGAGGATTTTAATTAAAAATAATATGGATAGAATAGTTAGAAGTGGAAATAAAGTGTACATTTTAACTTCCTGCGAATAATAGATATGTAAAGGTGATATAGAAAGGAGCAATGCGCAGATTAGGCCCATATTTTTATTAACTATAACTTTCCCAACCGCATAAATTACATATATCGATAATAGACTGAAGATAGTTGACAGGAGGCGCAGTATAAATTCATTCTCACCTATATATGACCAGAAGTGAAGTAGAATGTAGTATAGTGGAGGTAGGCTGCCCATGGCCGTACCCTGCCATATCTGCCGGAGACTTGCGATTTGTATCGCACAGAGTGCTTCGTCGAACCAGAGACTGAAAAATCCTAATCGATATAATCTAAGAACCATGCCTAAAAGCAATAGAAGCAGCAAGATAGGAATATGATTTTTTCTATTTTGTAACAGCTTCTTAATGAAAGACATTATAATTGTTAGCGGGAGTCTTTATAAATATTTTAAATATTTGACCCTCACGGTCAAAATCTTTTATATATGTGTAATTTTTTGTTACATAATCTATAAATTTACCATAATCCCGTAGGTTTATAAGATGATGTGGCCCAAAAGCAAGTTGGTTTCTTATCGAACATTCCATTGGGAAATTAACTGTTCCTTCCATATGTAGAAGTATCAAACGCACACCATATTCATTAAGTTCTTTAATTAAATCAGAAGCTTTTATCTGTCCGCTCTTTACGGATGTCCCGCATAGCCTTGCAGCAATTGGTGGGCCATATCGTTGGGAATAAAAATTTAGGCCGGCATAATCAGATAGAATGTAATCATTTTCTTGTGTTTTGTTCTTTATATAATTAACTAAGGCGCCAGTTGAATTATCTCTCTTAAAAAGAACAGATAGGTCCATTTCTACGCATTTATAACAGAGCATAGAGAGCAAAAATATAGCTGTTAGTTGAAATATCCTTTTTCTTTGCTGAAATAGATATACAAAAACAGCCGAACCTAATATTACAAATGAGAAAACAGCATACATCAAGTGACGGAAATATAATTCTCTACTCATACCGATAAAGAGAAAGATAGATAATACTAAAAATACAAAAATCAGCCTTAAATTATCATCTTTTTTAGCCAGACATCTTAAGATGCCAAGTATAGCTGGAATAAGCAGGAAGAGATAGCATTTGAGATATGAATGAAGAAAGTATAAATTCTTTTTTATTATCTCTATTGCAGATAAATGTTTACCCAAGTTGAGATGGTGCCCAATCGTTTGCTGGAATAAATCAGGAGAGATAGAGTAAAAAATAAAAGATACCACACCAGTTACTAATAAGAATCCAAACCCTATAGAACCGTTCCATATAAAGAGATTTTGGCGTAGTCTTGCATTTGATAGAGTAATATAGAAAAGTGATATCAGGCAGATAACGAAAGGAAAAATAGCTATCAACTTAAATAGGAAGGATAGGCCGAATGATAAACCAGATAATAGAAACAAAATTCTATTATTTTTATGATAACCATTTATGAAAAAATATATAGCGAGGATTGCAAAGAAAACGAAATAGCAATCTGGCATGAAAAATCTTGCCTGTCTGAAGACAGTTGGATGTAAAAGATACAAGATAATACTAAGTATTGCAACGGCAGAATCACATGCCTTTTTTGCGATTAGATAGACAAAAAAGGCGCTGGTTAAAA
>JAOZPD010000006.1:26417-31294 GCA_029932935.1 Candidatus Omnitrophota bacterium
GAAAATCTGTAGAAAAATATATGAGTTTTAAAGAATCTAAAAAGTGTCGCTCCTATAAAAAATAAAAGCGGTGGTTTATTAAGTGGTGATATATCTCTATATAACATCTTCCCTTCGCTAACCCTCCAGGAGATATACAGAAATGTGCCTTCATCATCATTGATTAACCAACCAGTAATATTATAAGCATAGAGAAATAATGCAAGAAATATAATTGATATGGCGAGAATGTTTGAATATTTCTTTAATGAACCTTCTATTTTTGTAATCACTATAACCTATTGATATAAAATCAGTTTTGTTTCTTTCTTGAGAAGATTAATTTATCTTTTATTCTTTGTTAATGTCGTACTTAACACCTAACTTATCACGATTTTTCTAATCTGTCAACTGAGAGAGTATTTTTGATTTATTCCAAATATCTTGTATGGTATTCTTCAACAACGAAGGATAATAGATTATAATATATCTGCGTATCTTTGGCAAATTTACATAAACTTTTTTACTTGTTGATTACCCTCGGCGTGTTATAATAACACTATACAGGAGAGGTATTTGAGTTTTGGAGTAGCTATTTATTTAAGTCTCAATAATTATATTGGAAAATTGAAAGGTGAATCACTATGCTATTAAGAATATAGGCTGTCCTTAAAAGTCTATGGGTTATTAAAAAAATGAGAAATGTTTTCTAATAATAAGCAAGATGCCTTTCTCAGCCCCTACTAATTGGCAACGAGACCTAATTCAAAATATACAAGAGAACTCTGTGGTTGAATTGTATGGCAAACTTACTGCGGACTTTGTAGGGGGCGGGAAATTGTCTTATCAGCTGCCGCAAGTCTCCAGGAGACAAGCAGCCATTCATGTTAAAGAGATTCACAATAAAGGATTAAGATTTAATTATTTATTGAATGCCTTATGTCTTGATAATCTGGAGTGGACCATATCTGGCCAGAGGAGGTTATATTCTCTTCTTGACTGGCTTGCCAAGATAAAAGTGGATTCAGTAACGGTCAGCATTCCTTATCTTCTAGAAATAATAAAAAGGCATTATCCACAATTTAAGGTATGTATTTCTACATTGGCTAGCGTTAATTCGGCTCAAAGGGCTAAATATTGGGAAGAACTAGGTGCGGATAGGATTACTCTGCTTAATGTCGATGTTAATCGTGATTTTTTCTTGCTTAAACAGATAAGAAATAGTGTTAGCTGTGAATTGCAGATTATTGCAAACGTGAATTGTTTATATAAATGTCCCTTTTATCTATATCATGCTAATTTAGCTTCTCATGGTTCGCAATCATTGCATTCTACAAATGGATTTGTTATTGATTACTGTCGTCTGAGTTGTCGTTACAAGCAGCTCAAGAATCCCATAGATTTTATTCGTTCTACCTGGATTCGCCCAGAGGATATACGCTATTATGAGGATTTAGGGATAGAGTGGTTTAAATTAATTGATAGGGGTATGACAACCGAGACAATCTTGACAATAGTAGAAGCCTATATGAACAGGGATTATAATGGCAATCTGTTGGATTTATTTCCAGACCATACAAAAAACATTATGTTTCAGAGATTTAATTTGAGGCATAAAATTAGATATTTTCTACGTCCTTTTATGGTTAATATTTTTAAACTTTATAACAATAGAAGAGTATTAACAAATGTTGGTGTTTACATAGATAATAAGATGTTAGATGGATTTATTGTCCGCTTTTTAAAAAATAGCTGTAGCCTAATGTCTTGTGAAGAATGCGGGTACTGCGAGAGCATAGCCAAGAGAGTAGTTAAGATTAATACGCACTTGCAAGCTCAAGGATTAGATAGATATCGTAAATATTTAGATGATATTATTTCAGGCAGCATGTTTAGATATTTTTAGAGACTCTGTGCAGATATAACACTATTTGCAATAATAAAAGAGTGAGGAAAAAATTAAGATGAAAGTGATGTTAATAAATCCTGATTCAAATTTAGCAAAAGATAGTAAGAGATACAGCCGCTTTGTAGCACCTCTTCCGCCAATAGGAATAGCTTATATAGCCAGTTTATTGGAGAATAGTGGTATTGAGGTAAGAATTGAAGATCAATTTGCTAGCAGAATAGATAACTCAGAACTTATTAAGAAGATTAAAGAAGAGGCTCCTCAGGTAATTGGTTTTTCTTGTCTGACTCCTGTAATGAGCAATGTAGAAGAGATAGTTAAAAGAATTAGACGCATTGATAAGGGTATTAAAATTATCTTAGGTAATATACATGCTACTATATTTGCCGACCGACTTCTTAAAGGTAGGATAGCCGATATAATTATTCGTGGGGAGGGCGAATATAGTATGCGAGATGTTGTTTTGGCGATTGACAAGAAAAAAGATTTACTGAATATAACCGGTATCAGTTTTATAGGAGACGACGGTACAGTTTATCATAATCCAGATAGAGAACTGCTTGAGGACCTCGACCAGTTGCCTTATCCAGCCTGGCATTTATTTAACCTGAGATTGTATAGAAGATTTACTATAGTAGCTGTATATAACAATATTATCCTGCCAATTCAAGCCTCTCGAGGGTGTCCTTACCAGTGTATTTTCTGTTCCCAGGATAAGATGTATAAAAGGCCTCGTTATAGAAAGATCAAGAGCGTTGTGGATGAAATAGAGAGTTTACATAATAAATTCAAAATAAAGTACTTCGGGTTCAATGACGCCTTCTTTCCTTATTCTATAGAGCACGGGTTGGCATTTTGCGATGAGCTTATCAGTAGAGGTTTACAGAATAGGATAAAATGGATTACTGAGACCAGAGTAGATTTAGTAAATTCAGAATTATTAAAGAGAATGAAAGAAGCAGGGTTACACTTAATACTCTATGGATTTGAGGTGGGGAATCAGAGGATACTCGATGGCTTAAGGAAGAGGACTACTCTACAGCAGGCAAGAGAAGCTATGAAGGAAACCAAGAAAGCCCGTATTCGTACCACAGGTCTTTTTATGCTTGGTCTGCCTGGAGAGACAAAGGATACTTGTGAGGAAACGATAAGATTTGCTAAGGAATTGGATCCTGATATCGCTAAATTTAACATTGCTATCCCCTTACCAGGTTCCGAATTATTTGAGAAGTATAGATTCAAATTACGCGATATGCAAAAACCAGAGAGATTTACAAGCTGGTATGATTTTTCTGCCTATTCTGATTGCAATGATGTTATTTGTATTCCTGAAGAGATGTCTGGAAGAGAGATAGTAAATCTGCAAAGGAAAGCAATGTTTGAATTTTATGTAAGGCCTAAATCAATAATCAGACATACAATAAAAGGGACATTTTCTATTTACGATATATTTTTCGGTGCCTATATATTAATTAGTAATTACTTCAAAACTATATTTGATAGATTCAGATAGATATCCTTTTTATGAATTATTTAATAAGGGATGAGATACGATATTAAATAGATTGTACAAAATAGGAGGTGGTAATATGAATAGATTAAAGGGGTGGGGTAAAATTTTTGCTTCCCTTACTATTGTTAGTTTGACTTTGTTGATAGTAGGTTTTAATTTCGATTCACCAGAGATTGCTACGATATCGGGCAGGGTTATCTTTAAGAGATTTAGAGACTATAAAGATAAACCTATTGTAGTAATAGCGCACAGCAAGCTACTTGAGGACTATTCTAAATATGTTGGCAAGATGCCAATATTACGACCTGGTGAGGCACCCTCTGCAGATGTAGACATAGGAGGTATCTATTTGACAGATGAAAAAGCCTTATATGTAAATTTTATTGAACTCTCAAAACCAAAAAGATATAGTATTAAAGTACCGCGCATCTTGGGGGAGATTTATATTATGGCAGTAAACGAGAGCATTGAATATGTGAAGGATATTAAGCCAATTGATGAGAGAAAAACGGCATTAGGATATTATGTGGGCAATCCATTAAAGCTTTCCTCAGCCAATATTAAAAATATAAATATAGTAATGCACCCACCAGTCGTGACACTGTCTGGCAAGGTTATATTTGATGGATATTCTGGAGGTTCTATTGTTATCTCGGCTGTTAGAGCAACATCCAGAGGCACGGCTTCTGCTGAGGAGATCTCGAGTACAATTATTCCGGGTCCAGGTGATTTTAGTATCAATATTCCTAAGAATATTGGCAATATCTATTTAACCGCTGTGAATATAATAGGTGAAGATAAAAATAGAAAGCCGGATATTAATGACCCTGTTGGTAAGTTAGAATCCCCTTTAAAAGTTGGCACCTCAGATATAAAAGATATAGTTATCTCTATACAATAAGAATGGCTATTGTATTATCTCTTGCCTTGTCTTTCATTAGTGTCGTATTGTTGGTAAACCACTCTTATTTCTTCAGAGGTGCTCGTATAACATTTAATTTCTTCTTCTTTCTTTTTTTATATGCTTACAGATGGGTAATGCGGATAGATATATTTGCGCCCTTTCGATCCCCATCTGGAGAAAACAGGATTCTGGAGTTATCCCCCTTTTTATCTGCGAATATCTTTGGAATATCTGGATTTGGTGTCTTTCTACCTATGATTATCATCTTTAGTTGGATGGCTATTTTGTATATATGCTGGAGCATAGCCGAGGTAATCCTCGAACGGAGCGAGAGTTTTAAAGGCAGGATATTTTCTACTATATTGTTAAGTGGATTAATTGCAGGAGCTTTTTTTTATGCTTTCCAGTCAATGGCCATCGGCATTCACTGGTTACACTTAAAATTTATTGATTTACGATTAGCAGATTTTTTGGTCTATCCTTTCTTTGCCAGTATACAGTCCCGCTTCTATTTTACTATCTATTTCTTAGCCGCATATTTCCTAATAGAGTGCTCAAGGTACAGAAGAGCC
>JAOZPD010000138.1 GCA_029932935.1 Candidatus Omnitrophota bacterium
ACGTTTTTCTTTCATCAGTTAAAAATGCGGTTTCCCCGATTTGACAGTATATGCAGTCAAATGAACAGACCTTCCCATCTCTTGAAAGAGGGTCTATTCCTAAAGAACTCCCCAGTCTCCATGAAGGCACAGGGCCATATATATACTTATAATTCCTTGCGCTCATTTAAACTCTTCATCAATTGTACCCTCAGGCATCATATTATCTGGATGATAGATGCCTTCTTCTTTCATCTTAACGACGTTCTTCACAGAGTCGCTTTCAAAATAAATCCCGTTAGAAAAGTCGGATAGGATATTAAACTCTGCTCCCGCTAAAAGAGAAATGTTTACCCTGCCTCGTAAAAGAACGAAGTTCTCACGGGGCTCGTGGCAAACCACAGAGTATTTTCTAACGGGATAAACACCTATTTGCTATACAGTTTGGGGTTCTCTATTGAATTTATCTTCTATAGCGGTCAAATTCACTACAAACCCAAATCCCCCCACCAACCATCATAGAACCTCCTCAGATGCTGATAAGTCTCTTGGTCAAAACTATTCCTTTTTACATCATCCTCCTTAAAGGAGTAGCGGTAATTGGCGCAATAAATCAAGATGATATCCTTGGCCTGGTTAATCTTTTTCATCATCCCTTCAGCCTTTTCCTTCTCTGCCTCCTGGAGGCGATCAGGATGGAATTTTAGACTTAACTGTCGGTACGCATCTTTTATCTCATCCAAAGTAGCGGTCTCTTGTAGCCCCAATAACCTCCTTGCCTCATCAATCTGTTTGAAATCTGCCATTTTACACCTCTGTTATACAGTAACACTTACGATATTACGTATCCTTTTTTATATCTATATATTCATCATCTGCTATCAATAAATCTACATAGTCAATTTCTATCCAATAGCAAAATTCAATCTCAATTTATATGAATCTATATCTCTATTATTTGGCCTATTTGAATGGGGATAAAATTATCTTTATATACAGACCTGAATACCTCTTCGGCCTCAGGGCCAGTGCAATGTGTCGGTCCTATTCGACAAACACCCAATCTCTTGGTCTCCTCAACTATATCCCTAATTAATCTGCTATCCTGCTCATTAAGATGGAATCCGCCCATGACTAAATACAATCTCTCCATAGGGAACTGGCTCTTTACCACATTCAGAATATTGATAATCCCTGGATGAGAACACCCTGTAAGGACCGAAATGCCATTAGCAGTCTTTACCAAGAGCGCCTGCTCTAAGACCTCGGCATTCTTATAAACTATGGAAATCTCTCCCGTAAGATATATATCATTGCGAATCGCAGTAAATTTGTCTATTCCGATAAATTCTGAATTTAAGTTCTTGACTCTCTGTCGAAATTCCTTGCTAAAATTCAGACAGCCGTAAACCCTCAGTCTCTTTATTCTTAATAACTCCCACAATCCTCCCGTATGATCCCAGTGTTCGTGAGATATAACTACCATATTGAGCTTATCGATATCTACTGCCAATTGCTGCATATTGTTAAGAAGCATCTTTCCATCCTCTGCTGTATCAAAAAGTATTGTATTATCAACCAAGAAAGACATCCCCCATCCAGTACAAAGATTCTGATTCGGTCTCTTCTTTTCAAATAAGATTTTAATCTGCATAACTAAACTTTCAACTTACGAAAACCATGTTTTTTAAAAAAATTATTTAAGAAAATATCTATATTCTCTCGCAGATAAAATGTGGGCATAAAGATCAAGTGGCTAATACAATGACAGTCTGAACAACCAAATCTCCTAATCCCCTGAACTATAGCCTGAGTAGACAATCTATCTCTCGTAAATCTCCTGCCAATAGAAGTCAATCTTTCTCTAATCAGATTAGCCGTAAGGCACTCCTGCTTATCCTTGCCTACCCATATATATCTTATATAGGATGCCCTGGATACTAACAGGTAATCAATATGCCAGAATAACTTCTTCTTTTTCGACAGATGGCGCTTAATACGGGAACTCAATCTACTTTTGGCTGAACCAACATAAAAATAAAATCCTCTGTTAAAGTTTATAGTGCCTAATCTTCCCACCGGAATCTGCATATCTTTATCCAACTCTATGCCCAGAACATATATTACAGCACTCATCTCTTACATATACCGTCATCAGAACAGGGCGGACTCTCGCAACGCTTATCCCTGCCGCAGCAAGTTACGCCTGCCTGAGAATCAACAGTGTCTCCACCAGTAGAGACAAAACTTCTGGAGAATATCTTAATTAAATCCCTACTATTACAATATCTGCAAATCTTCTCTATTCTATCCTGATTTACCCCCTCAAGAAACTCATTAATCCTACCGCAGTTATTACATTTATATTCATATATAGGCATACTAACCACCTCTCTTCAGAATAATATCTCCCACCGAACATCCTACATCATTGGCTACAACTGCACACTTCACCCTAAATAAAAAATATATAGGTTTTTCTATCCCATATAGAGATTCAAAATTACCCTGCCCTTTACTTATAATCAAATTCGTCTCCCTATAAATATTCATAAACTCCTGAGAACATAAATCTAAAATCGTTCCGGGAGCATCACACCCTGTAGATACAATCCGGGCAAATCTATCTATGCCACAAGCAAGCGCGTCTTCTTCTTGAG
>JAOZPD010000049.1 GCA_029932935.1 Candidatus Omnitrophota bacterium
TGAGAGAACGGAAAATTTTAACAAATTAAAAAGCTTGATGCAAGCCTATACCCCGGCTCGCGTCGAAAAAATAACCTCCATTCCACGCAATAATCTTATAGATGCTGCTAGGTTGTATGCTAAAAATAAAAAGGCTATGATTGTGTATTCTATGGGCATTACCCAGCATACCACAGGTGTAGATAATGTTAAATCGTTGGCGAATTTGGCAATGCTGACTGCGCATGTGGGATTCCATGCTACCGGGGTTAATCCCTTGAGAGGACAAAATAATGTGCAGGGGGCATGCGACATGGGTGCTCTTCCAGATGTCTTTTCTGGATACCAAAAGGTAACCGACAGACGGATAAGAAACAAATTCAAAAAGAAATGGTCCGTAGAACGATTGCCATCGAGACCGGGATTAACAGTAACCGAGATATTCGATAAGGCCCTACATGGACAACTAAAAGCCATTTATATAATGGGTGAGAACCCTGTTATTAGCGATCCCGATTCAACCCGTGTCCGAATGGCACTAAAAAAATTAAGATTTCTGGTAGTGCAGGATATATTTCTATCCGACACTGCCCGTTATGCAGATATAGTATTACCGGCCGCTAGCTTTGCCGAAAAAGATGGCACATTTACCAATACAGAACGCAGGGTAGAAAGAATACGCAAGGTTATTGAACCAATAGGTAAGGCGAAACCAGACTGGTGGGTTCTGTGCCAAGTAGCTAAATATTGTCGGTATAAAGATATGGAATATAACCATCCGTCACAAATTATGGAAGAGATATCCCAAGTTACCCCCATCTATGGAGGTATTAGCTATGAGCGCTTAGACCCCTTTGGAATACAATGGCCATGCCCATCTAAAGATCACCCCGGAACAGTTTATTTACATAAGGATAAATTTACAAAAGGCAGGGCTACCTTTATGCCCTGCGATTATCTTCCGGCGAATGAGCTACCAGATCAAGAATATAGGTTTATGCTGAGTACAGGTAGAATCTATTGGCACTGGCATACCGGCACCATGACCCGCAGAACATCTACTCTATATAGAGAGGTCTCTGGTGCCTATATAGAGGTCAATCCTGATGACGCAGAAAAACTCAGAATAAAAACTGGAGATAGAATAAGGGTGTCATCGAGGCGGGGTAGAATAATAATAGAGGCGCTGGTAACCAGAAGGGTGCAGAAGGGTTCCGTATTTATTCCATTCCATTTTAGAGAAGCTGCGGCTAATGTACTTACTAACCCTGCTATAGACCCAGACGCTAAAATACCAGAATATAAAATCTGTGCCGTAAAGATCGAAAAAATCAAATTATGAAGAGCCACTTATTAAGAAAGGATATGATTAAAGAGCTATGTTTAAGTGTCTCTGCAAAATGGGAATTATATCTTCCTATTGAGGACCTTGCAGGAGAGATTCAATTTACAAGATTAAACAAGAGAGATAAAATCCTGATTGACAGAATAAGGTTAGACTATAAATATTTGACAATCCCCCCCAAGGTAATTGTCTTTCCTCAGTTGGAATCTCTATTTGAATTCCGGGGTACAAAAATTATAGAAACGCTCAAGCCCAGACATAAAAAGATATTATTCGGGATACACCCCTGCGATGCTAAAGGGATACTATTTATGAACAATTTCTTTAAAAGAGATTTTAAGGATATATATTATTTGAACAGGGCGCTGGATACATTATTAATTGTTGTGGGCTGCAATAACCCCTTAGATACTTGCTTTTGCAGCTCTGTAAAGACAGGGCCATTCTTAACTTACTCAGGGGATAAAGAAGCTGCTGATTTTGACTTACAATTGACAGACTTAGGAAAACAATATTTAGTTGAGATAGGGTCAAAAAGGGGAGAGGAATTCATCAGTATTTACGCAAAGTTCTTTACTAAGGCATCAAGGGGTGACGTTATCTTGGCAAGAGCTATTAAACATAATGCAGAAAAATCAATAAACATAAATATAGATATAAAAGAAGTTATAAAACGGTTCTGCGAAGATGATATACCCCAACATATATATGATAGAATAGCCCAGAGATGTATTTATTGCGGCGGTTGCTTGTATGTCTGCCCCACCTGTAGCTGTTTTAATATATTTGACGAGAAGATTGACAAATATGGCAAGAGATATCGCAACTGGGACGCCTGCGTATTTGAAGGATATACCCGCCAAGCCAGCGGATATAATCCGCGCAAGGAAAAGGGCATACGAGCTGCGCGCAGATACGAACATAAGCTCAAATACGATTATCTAACCATGGGGAAAAGCGGATGTGTAGGCTGCGGAAGATGCCTGGTAAGCTGCCCTGTCAATATAGGCATGTCGCAGGTAATCCAGGAGGTATTAAGCGCTTGAGAAACGAATATATCCCCAGACCTGCAATAATAAAATCCATTAAGATAGAAACCCCTGATACAAAAACATATAGAGTCATCTTTAAAGATAAGATCTTTGCCAGGCATTTCAATTATAAACCAGGTCAGTTTATTCAGGTATCTATATTAGGAATAGGCGAATGCCCTATATCCATAGCATCATCGCCGACACAAGGCAGATTCTTAGAATTTACCGTCAGGGCAGCAGGTAGGCTCACCAGATTAATACATCAACTTAATGCAGGAGACAGAATTTATATAAGAGGACCCTATGGCAACCCATTTCCTCTAAACCGAGCAAAGAACAAAGATCTATACTTTATTGCGGGCGGCATCGGCCTTCCGCCGTTACGAGGCGTAATAGTTTCTGCGTTAAAAAAAAGGGCTAATTTTGGAAAAATCAGAATATTATATGGAGCCAAGACACCCGATGAATTATGCTTCAGAGATGAACTCGACAGCTGGAACAGGGCACCTGACACAGAGGTATTACTTACAGTGGATAAACCTGATAAGAATTGGAAAGGAAACGTGGGAGTAGTTACAACATTGTGGAATAAAACAAATATGAATAACTCCTCCGGCATAGCTTTTGTATGTGGCCCGCCAATAATGTTTAAATTTGTAGTGGACAAGTTACTGGCATCAGGATTCAAGGATAAAAATATTTATTTAACCCTGGAACGATATATGAAGTGCGGCATTGGTAAATGCGGGCACTGTAATATTGGAGAAAAATTTGTATGCACGGATGGTCCTGTATTCGATTACCACTCCATTAAAGAATTACCGGTAAAGGAAAGGGTAATATTTTGAATAAATATAGCGATTTTTCGGGGGTAATCCTGGCAGGAGGCAGGGGTAGCAGATTGGGATTCCCTAAAGAGAGATTGTCATTTAGGGATAGAAATATAATTGCGATGAACTTAGAATTATTCAATTCGTTATTTGAAGAGGTCCTCATTATAACAGATAATCAAAAACGGCTTACCGGAGTTAGTGGTGTCAAAATAGTAAAAGATTTAGTTAAGGACTGCGGCCCCTTGGGCGGTATCTATACCGGGCTAAAAAAGATATCCAGAGATAAAGCATTCTTTGTAGCTTGCGATATGCCATTTTTGCGTATTGACCTTATAGAAAGACTGTTAAATATATCCAGAAAGAATATCTATAATTGCATTATTCCTTATTCTTATAAGGGGATAGAGCCTCTGCATGCCATCTACCACAAGAGAATACTGTCTAACTTAGAGAAATGCTTATGTAAAAAAAATTTATCGATAAAACAACTATTGAGCAATTGTGACTGTAAATATATCAGGTGCCACAAAGGAGAACTCATTTCGTTCTTTAATATTAATACTGCGGATGACCTCAAAGAAATGAAAAGGATAGAAATGCATGAGGGTAAAGATAATACGAATAGATAGTTGCAAAAAGAAGAATATTGACGACATAGTTACCGATGAAATTCCATTAACTATTCACGTTGATAATAACAAGCTCTCAACGATTATCTGTAGTCCGGATAGTCTAAAGGAATTAAGCGTAGGCTTTCTCTATACGTCAGGGATAATAAAATCTATAGATGACATTAAAAGCATTACAATAAATAAAAATGGTCGTGATTCGTATATTAGTCTAAAGCGCCATCTAAAACGCCAAAAGACCCCCTTGATATCAACGTCTCCCTCCAACAATAAAAAGAACATTCTTAAGATAATATTTAACGGATCCAGAGTTGCCTCTAATAAAATAACAGAGCTGATGGAAGCATTCCAGAGCCGTTCATCTTTATTTAGAAGTACTGGTGGAGTTCACAGCGCCGCACTAAGCACTCATGATAAAATAATAATTGTAAAAGAGGATATCGGAAGACACAATGCGTTAGATAAAGCTATAGGGGAAGCGGTAATAAGGAAATTGGATACGAAAAACCTGATGGTTTTTACAACCGGCCGGGTCTCTAGTGAAACAATATTAAAAATAAATAAGATAAAATCACCATTTTTAATCTCTAAAAGTGCTCCTACCAACCAAGCAGTAAATATATCCCGAAAGATTAACTTAACCCTTATAGGTTTTGCACGCGACAGCAGAATGAATATATATAGCGCTGTTGAAAGAATAATATAAATATGCCGTTTATCGTATCAATAACAGGCAAATCTGACTCCGGTAAGACCACACTTATTCTTAAGCTATTACCCGAATTAAAAAAGGCAGGATACAAGGTGGCTGTTGCTAAACATTGCCCACGTGGGTTTAATCTCGATATCGAGGGAAAGGACTCCTGGAGGTTTTCGCGTGCAGGCAGCGAGGGTATATTCCTTAGCTCACCTGCAGGCGAGGCTGTCATGAGGACTAAAAATGGCCATTTAAAAACAAAAGACAAATTATTAAGTTATTTCCCAGACTTCGATATTATTCTAATGGAAGGCTATAGAGAAGAGCCTGACATAAGAAGAATACATATAGTTAGTAGCAGGACAGGCATAACGGATTCTGATTTATTATTTGACCATGTTGTAGCGTATGTGAGCGATATTCCACTGAGAATAAAAAAGCCAATCTATACGCCAGACGACATCCCCGGAATAATTTCCTTTATAGAAAAAATGTTAAAAAATAATCAATGTTAGGAGGAAAGATGAGAAAGGATTATCTACTGGGTATATTGTTTTTTAGTAGTCTTTGGGGGGCATCAGAGGCTATTCTGGGTGGCTTTTTATATAGAAATCAGATTGCCTATTCATCGGTCATGCTTACTGCGGTCGCCTTTATAATTTTAACTATTGCCAGGGTTTATATACCCTGGAAATACTCGGCTACCTGTATGGGCTTTATGGCTATGTTCTATAAATTTCTCAACACACCTTTCTTCGGTTGTCATTTATTAGCCATTTTTTTATTGGGGTTATCTTACGACTTAGTATTTAATTTAATAAAGATAAAAAATAAGGCCATATTAGCAATTTTAACCACCTATTTAGGATATATATTATTTGCATTGAGTATTACTTATATCTTCCGATATCACTATTGGATAGAGGGCGGTTTTATCAAGATTATCCACTATGTTGGCATAAGCGGCTCGCTTGCCGCTATAGTCAATTCTATCATCGTACCTGTAAGCTTCGATCTTGGAGCTAATCTTAAAAGGAGACTTAAGAACCCCTTTGGGCTCAAATTCAGATTAACAACCAGTAGTATTTACGTAATTACCATAACTCTCTGGTTTCTAAGTATAATTAAATGGTTTTAAAGCTTCTCTTGATGCTATGTATATTTCTCTTACATCCTTCCTATGCATCAGCACAAAAAGCATACAGTTTTGATTTAGGCGAAATATTAATCTCTAAAGATGAAGAGGTTGTCTTAGGAAGCAATTCCATTAGTGAAATTTCATACCGAGACATAGAAATCAGGAACGCACAAACAGTCCAGGAAGCCCTGGAATTTATTCCCGGCATAAGAATAACTACTGGTAGCAAAAATGAACCATATGTAAAAATAAGAGGATTCAATCAGGATAAGGTCCTTATCTTATTAGACGGCATTCCCGTAGCGAGCCCTTACTATGGATACATCGACCTTAATCAAATCCCCAGTGAGAGCATTGCCAAGATCAAGGTTCTTAAAGGGTTGGTATCTCCTTTATATGGAGCAAACGCTATGGGGGGAGTTATTAATATTATCACTAAGACAGCAGGAGAAAAACCTTATCTACAGATAGATAACGGAACATCAATAAATAATACTCATTATCATATATTTAGTTATGGAGCAAAAATAAAAGATATAACCTATTGGTCATCAGGAAGTTTTCGTAAATCCGATGGTTATGAATTAAGCAGAGATTTTAAGGCGAAACGTAACGAAGATGGCAAGCGTCGCGAGAATAGCTATTATGAAAAAAAATGTGTGTTTTTTAAGATAGGCCTAAAGAAACCTGCGGGACACAATTTAATTACCTCCTTTAACTATATTAACAACGAAAATGGCATATCGCCGCATGTCTCCAGTAGCAAACCAAAATATTGGCGCTTTACTCAGTGGAAAAGACTTATGTTATCCATAGTAGATAAAATTAAAATAATTGATAATTTTTTTATTAAGTGCAGGGTTTTCTACGATAAATATGATAATACCCTTAAATCATTTGATGATGCCACTTATACAACTCAGCATCTATCCTCTTCTTGGACTAGCACTTACGATGAATATTCCTTGGGCACAGGGATCTATGTTTATCTTAAGAGCGGTAAGGCCCACTCTCTAAAAGGCACGATTAATTTTAAAAAGGATGTGCACAAGGAGCAGGATGACATAGAAGAACCCTGGGAAACCCACGAGATACACACCTATTCTATTGCTGCACAGGATGATATTAAAATTAGCGATAAACTCTGTTTATCTATAGGGGCTAATCTGGATTTGTTTAAACAGGCACGCTCAACTACGGAAAGAAGGGGGGCAGATATAACTTCCTTCAATCCAATGCTTTTCACTAAATATTCCCCTGACCCTGCGACCTCGGTTTATCTTTCCGTATCCAAACGAACCCGCTTTCCAACCTTGAATCAATTATACAGTCAAACCTCTGGAAACCCCGATTTAAAAGAACAGAAAAATATTAATTTTGAAACGGGATTAAAGCGTAGCATATGTAAGGCATCGACATTTGAATTAAGCTATTTTTACAATAATGTAAATGATTTGATTGAAAGGGCGAGCAAAAATGACCCTTTCTTAAATATCTCAAAGGCAATATTTCAAGGATTAGAAACAGATGCTCAGCTAAAAATCGGAAGAAGCGTATCCTGCAAAATAGGCTATACTTATATCGATGCTCAAGATAAAAATCCAGAGCTTCTTGGTCACCATACAAAGAAAATAGCCTACACCCCAAAACATAAGGCAGACCTCGAGCTTAATTATTACATTAATCCCGTCCTGTCATGTCATCTTTTAGGTTCATATTGCGGACAGCGCTATTACTATGACAGCGACAATATACAGCAGTCATTAGGGGGATATTTTGTATGGAATGTAAAACTAATTCAAAGATTACTTAAGAATTGGCAGATTAGCATTACTATAGAAAACATTTTCGACAGAAATTATCAAGAGGAGGAGGGGTACCCTCAACCCGGAAGAACAATTTTTTTTAGTGTAAAGGGGTCTTTTTAACGTTATTTTATACTACAATCTTTTGATAAGTACTAATTATGGCGAAATACGTGGGTGTAGATAGCTGTAAAAACGGATGGCTCGCTGTATGCCTAACTAATAATATCTGGGACGTCAATCTATTTAAGGACATCTATACACTTTGGGAACAGCATAGGGACTCATCATTAATATTGATAGATATACCGATAGGTTTAAGGGATGGCTCCCCTCGGGAAAGACTATGCGATATCGAAGCCAGGAGATTACTAAAAGCCAGACGCAGCAGCATATTCCCGGTACCCTGCCGCCCAGCAGTGTATTCGGATTGTAAGAAAGCAAGCGAGGTCAACAGGCAATTTACAGGCAAAAGATTGTCCAAGCAGAGCTTGAATATCATCTGCAAGATACGCCAGGTAGATCAATTATTTTTTAGATATCCAAATGCAAGATTAATCCTGAAAGAGACTCATCCAGAAATATGCTTCTGGGCACTATGCGGAGGAAAACCAATGAGATATCCCAAAAGAACAAAAAATGGATTCAGAGAACGTGTGAAATCATTACAAAATATATTTCTCAATACAAATAATATAATAAAATATGCGCTATCCAATTATGGCAATAGAGAACTAACTAAAGATGACATCTTAGACGCCCTGTCAGCTGCAATTACTGCATACATGTGTATTAAAAATGGTATAAACTACATTCCTAAAAGACCGGAATTAGATTCCAGGGGGCTACAGATGAAAATTGCATACCATTTTATAAAGAATAGTTATGAAGGGATTAATTTTAGCCGCGGGTAAAGGTAAGAGATTAAAGCCCTTAACCGATACCACTCCAAAAGCACTCATTCCTATAAAAGGGCAACCATTAATTATTTATCCGCTTTTAAGATTAAAAAGCGCGGGTATTAAAAAAATAGGCATTGTAATAGCACAAAATAGTTATAGTAAATTTAAGTCTGCCATAAAAATACCCGATTTGGATATTAAATATATTTTTCAAAATAAACCCCTGGGTACGGCAAAAGCTACAGAATGTGCCCAAGACTTCATCAAAAGCGATAGATTTGCTCTTTGTTGGTGCGATTTCTTTACCCCATACGATTTTAATAAACTGATACTGGAACATATTAAATTAAAACCCGCAGCTACAGTCTTAATAAACAGAGAAAAAGACCCCTCAGGAACTGCACAGGTTATCTTTAGGGGTAATCGCATTACGAGAATTGTAGAAAAACCCAGAAAGATGCTCTCCCTCTGGGGCTCCACAGGGCTTTTAATACTTGAGCCAGAGATCTTCTCCGCCCTTACAAAAATTAAACCCTCTTCCAAAGGTGAATATCATATAGCTGATGCGCTACAATATATTATTGATATAGGTAGGCCGGTAATATTTAAAAAGTTGGACACCTGGAGGATAAATATAAACACCTTACATGACCTCGAGCTTGCACGCAATAGCTTTCTACAGGCATGATGGGCACGCATTCGCCCCCATGAGAATAATTTACATAACTGGTTGACTATGCTAAAATTTAAATATACTATGCAAAAACACTAATGAAACAGATATTCCGGATATCGTTCTTAAAATAGAAAGGAAGGCCTCTTGCTTGGCCTTTGTTGGGGAATTATTTCGGATTGGCTCTGCTAGAATAAATAATGATTGTAGACTTTTTTAAAAAGATAAATGACATAACTAAAAGGGATGCTCGCTACAAAGCAGATGCTTATGAATTTGTTATGGAGGCACTGTGGTTCACGCAGAAAAAATTAAGGAGAAATGGGCATGTTACAGGTAAGGAACTTTTAGAGGGAATCAGGGATTTCGGCCTAGAACAGTTTGGCCCAATGACTGAAACGGTATTCCAAAACTGGGGAATAACAAAAACAGAAGATTTTGGTGAAATTGTTTTTAACATGGTCGAGCACGGACTTATGAACAAGACAGAGAGTGATTCGCGTCAGGACTTCAAGAATGTCTATAATTTTAAAGAGGCATTTGACAGCAGAAAGCTATTCGGTATTGAGAAAGATAAATAAAGATAACAAAGAAGATGATTTTCGTAGGAGAAGTCAAGAGAATATTAATTATATCTTCGGATAGAAATCTGAGAGAGGTACTTACCTTTTGCTTTGACGGATGGGGTTATGAGGTCTATACCCAAGATACCCTCAGCCCAGAGATAAACCTCATTAAAAAGATATCTCCCAATGTTATAGTAATGGACGTGCAATCTGCTCGTAAGCCACAACTTGATATATGTGGAATTATCAAAAGCGACTTCGCTACTGCCCTGATACCGATAATTACCATTATAAATAAACGCCAATTAAGACAACAGCTTCTGAATATCAGACAGGGAATAGATGACTATCTGATTAAACCCCCTGACCCACTTGATTTAAGAATAAGGGTGGAAATGGCGATAAGAAGAACCCAGTACAGCTTCCACTCCAGCGCATTGACAGGATTACCGGGGGGCAGAATCATTGAAGAGACATTAAAAGAAAAGATAAAACATAATACTATCTTTTCATTCGTATATCTGGATATTGATAATTTTAAATATTTCAA
>JAOZPD010000050.1 GCA_029932935.1 Candidatus Omnitrophota bacterium
CCTTCATTATTTATCTCTCCATAAAATAACAATACATATGTATATGTTGACATTTTATATAATTTCCTGTATTTTATCTATATTGAAAATTTAAATACCTGGTGAGGTTTTCTGGACGATACAGGGGTATGTGGTTATATTATAAATAGGCATCTTTAACTTAAGTTGTCTCAGAGATGTCCGTAATTTAAGAATAGGAGGCGATATGGAGGTAAGGGTTAACGATTCTAATTTTAAACAAGAGGTATTGGAGTCGGAGATTCCTGTACTGGTGGATTTTTGTGCGGATTGGTGTGGTCATTGTCAGATGGTTGCTCCTGCAGTGGAGGAGATAGCCAGGCAGTACCAGGGTAGAATTAAGGTTTGCAAGGTAAATGTGGATGAGGCCCGTCAGACAGCAGCAAATTATGGGATTATGAGCATACCCACCTTCAGTATTTTTAAAAATGGTCAGGTAATGGAGCAATTTGTAGGGGCTATGCCTAAGTCAGAGCTTGAGAGGAAGATAAGGCCTTATGTGTGAAGTGATAGATAAGGATTTTAAATATATATATGGACCAGTGGCTTCATGGCGTCTGGGCATTTCTTTAGGAGTAGACTTAGTTTACTCTACAGAGAAAGTTTGCAATTTTAATTGTATATATTGTCAATTGGGCGATACCCCTTCATTTACTATAGAGCCAAGAGAGTATGTCGATATCTCTGAAATAGCTGGGGAACTTGAGAGGATTTCTTCAATTAAGAAGGTGGACTATATCACTTTTTCTGGACGAGGAGAGCCGACACTAGCAGCAAATCTAGGCCAGATTATAAAATTGGTTAAAGAATTAAGAATTGCACCTGTGGCTGTCTTGACCAATGCCGCATTAATTGGGCGGTTAGATGTAAGGAGTAATTTATTACTTGCTGACTTCGTGATTGCTAAATTAGATGCCCCTTCTCAGGAGTTGTTGGAGGAGATAAATCGGCCAGCCGATATTGTAAGATTTGATGGTATTGTGCGTGGAATAAGGGAGTTTAAAAGTGATTTTAAAGGCAAATTTGCCTTGCAGATGATGTTTGTGAATAAGAATAAAGATTACGCTGATAGAATGGCAGAGTTAGCTTATAGTATTAGGCCTGATGAGGTCCAGATAAATACACCCAGACGCCTGTGCAATATAAATCCACTCTCTAAGGCAGAGATTGATGGAATAAAGCAACATTTCTCAAATATAAAATATATCTCTGTTTATGATGGCGATATTCAGTCTAAAGAGGCAATACCTCTTAATTATAAAAAGACACTGATAAGAAGAGGCAGATGTTGTCCCGGGGGTGTATGCGATGGAGTGTAAGACTGACCAGAACAGACTAAGGTGTAATTGTACTTACGAGCCGTGTTCCAGAAAAGGAGTTTGTTGTGAGTGTATTCAATATCACCGCAGGAATGGGCAATTACCCGCTTGTTTTTTTCCCGATGATATTGAAAGAACCTATGATCGTTCAATCGAAAGATTCATTAAGATCTATCAGGAGAGAGCGTAATAAAGGGGGTACGTTTAATGCGTTCTGCTGATCTGTCTGCTCGTAGAGATGTCATTATTAAAGCGGTAAAGCGAGCTGGTGTATTACTGTCCACTCATTTGGGGAGAATAAAAAAGATTAGAGCGAAGGGCGATCGCGATTTGGTTACCGACATAGACCTTACTGCTGAGAGAATACTTAAAAATCTAATTATTAGAGAGTTCCCCACTGATTCTATTCTTTCCGAGGAGAGTTCATTGCAACAGGGTTCCGATTTTAGGTGGATTATTGATCCCTTGGACGGGACGCATAATTATATACATAATATTAACATCTTTGGTGTCTCTGTTGCCTTGGCCTATAGAGAAGAAGTTATAATGGGAATAATCTATATGCCTGAGGAGGATGAACTTTATTTTGCTCAAAGAGGAAAGGGCTCTTACCGTAATGGTAGGCGAATCCATGTTTCGCAGAGAGCAATTAGAGAGGCTACATTAATTTTCGACAGTAGCATTCGTTATCAGAAGAGCAGGATGCTCAGGGATTTGGGAAAATTGATTCATAATGTTTTTAATGTACGCATGCTTGGTTCCACTGTGCGAGGCCTTTCCTATATAGCTGAAGGGAGGGCAGAGGTAGAGATAGAGTACAATGATAAACTTTGGGATTTTGCCGCAGGGTTACTTCTGGTTGAGGAGGCGGGTGGACGGGTTACAGATCTTTCTGGCAAGAAATGGAGTATTAAAACTAAGGGTTACGTCGCTTCTAATGGTAAGATTCATAATGAAATCTTGAGATTAATAAAATAAAATAGAGGTTATATATTCTATTTCTGTTGCCAGAGTTTATATTGATTTATTATGAGAAAAATTGTCGCTATTGGCAGAGGTGGTGTAGGCAAATCTAGTTTTATAGCGTTGCTGGCTAAACTTCTCAGTAGTAAAAGAGGATGTTCGATTTTACTTATCGATGCAGATCCTGATGAGAATCTGGCAGAATTGGTAGGTGTGGATTTGGGTAAGATGCAAATTAATACAATCTCTGATGTGCTTTTTAACGTTCGTTACGGTAATATTAATGAGAGGTTGAAATCTTTCAGTCTAGCCGAGAAGATAGAATTCTTAATTAATCAAAATGCCTTATACGAGGGAGATGATTTCGATCTTATATCAATAGGCACAAAGTGGACCGAGGGTTGTTACTGCCAGCCGAATAATATTCTAAAGAATTTTATTGTCAACCTTGAAAGAAACTATGATTATGTGTTAATTGATTCCCCGGCAGGGCTTGAGCATATAAATAGACGCCTGACATCTTCAGTTGATGATATATTTGCTATTCTTGATGCTACAAGAAAGGCCCTGCATCACCTACGCAGGGCATACAGGATTATATCAGAGATACAAATAAAATTTAATAATTTCTATGTGATAGGCAATTTTAGATTTTCTGATGAATTACCAGAACCAGTTAACAAAAATACTGGGTTTCAATATATGGGCAGGATAGAGTACGATAGAAAGGTAGAGGAATTTAATTTTAAAGGGGAATCTTTATTTCAATTAGAGCAGGATTCTCCCGCCCTTCTTTCTATCGGAAGAATCATTTCTAATATTGGTTATTAAGTTAATCTATTCCAAAGAGTTAAATTTGTGATATAATAAGTATATAGATAATGGAGTCGCTAATCTATGATACAGCTATTATCGGGAGTGGCCCAGCAGGTTTTACTGCCGCAATCTATACCTGTCGAAGTCGGCTTAAAACATTGCTGTTTGAGTGTTTTGTTCCCCCTTCACAGGTAGCCGTTGCAGATTTTATTGAGAACTATCCTGGTTTTCCTGAGGGGATTGAGGGTTTTCAGCTCCTCGATAGACTTAAAAGGCAGGCTCAGAATTTTGGTCTTGAACTCCATGCCTCCAGGGTGGATAACATTGCTTTAGAAAGCGGGGATAGAGGGGATATTTGGAGAGTTAAGACAGAGGACAAAATTTATTATAGCCTGACTGTAATCTTAGCAGTAGGTGCAAGGCACAGACAATTAGGCGTTGAGGGAGAGGATAAGTTCCGGGGTAAAGGCGTTTCTTATTGTGCAGTCTGCGATGGCGCATTTTTTAAAGATAAAGAGATAGTCGTTATAGGGGGAGGCAATTCCGCAGTTAGTGAGGCATTATATTTAACCCGTTTTGCCAAAAAGGTGAGATTGATTCATCGACGGAATCGCCTGCGTGCCGTTGCTGCTTTAGCTCAGAAGGCCGAAGGCAACAGAAGAATAGAGCTTGTTTTGGATTCCGTAGTTACACAAATTTACGGTAAGGAGACGGTGCAGGGAGTTAGGGTCAGAAATGTTGTGAGTGGTCAGGAGTCTCATCTTTCCTGTTGCGGAGTATTTATCTCTGTGGGATATACTCCCAATACTAATTTCCTTGGTGGTTTGGTTAAGATGGATGATTCTGGATATATTGTTGTTGATCAAGCAATGCGAGCCTCAAAACCAGGTATATTCGCCTGTGGAGACTGCCGTTCTAATTCTCTACGGCAAATAATCGCTGCCTGTGGTGATGGGGCTGTAGCTGGGAGTAGTGCAGTTGACTATGTAGATCATATAAAGGGGCAGGCCTATGAGTGATAGCCAGAAACAGATTCTAGAGATAAAGAGATATCCCGAATCGATATTACGTAAAAAGTCTGCTCAGGTTTTTGAGGTTACTCCTAAAGAGCTTAAGCTTTTTGAAGATATGTTGCTGACAATGTATACATTTGGCGGTTTAGGATTGGCTGCGCCGCAGGTAGGTAATTCGGTTCAGATCATTGTGGCTGATATTGGAGAGGGTGCGATTAAATTAATTAACCCCCGGGTTGTCAAAAGTAAAGGAGAGGATAAGCTGACTGAGGGATGTTTAAGTCTACCAGACATCAATGTCGAAATAAAGAGACCTTACGAGATTATAGTGGAGGGACTTAACGAAAAGGGTAAGCGTATTGAAATAAAGGCTAAGGGGCTTCTGGCGCGAGTCATTCAACATGAAATAGACCATCTGAAGGGTAGATTGATAATTGATTACTTAGGCTTGATCGATAAGATGAGATTATTCAAATTGAAAAGAAGGGGAGAGCCGGAAAGGAGAGCTCAATGCGGTCAGTAGCATTGCTGAATAGATATACAGAGGCCAAATATACATTCTTTAGATGGCGATATAGCCTAACCTTAGTGAATAAATTCGCTTTAGCATTGACAATGGCATTCCTTACAGGATTATTAGCCCAGATTCGGATATATCTCCCCTTTACTCCAGTTCCTGTTACTGGTCAGGTTTTTGCCGTCCTTTTAAGTGGGGTTATCTGCGGTGGTATATTTGGTTCTCTCAGTCAATTAATATATGTAGGATTGGGCACTATTGGCTTTTCTTGGTTCGCTACTAGAACTCCAGGCTGCATCTATTTCTTCACTTCTCCTACCGCAGGTTATCTTATTGGATTTATACTCGCTCCTTTATTAATAGGGAGATATACAGATAGATATATTAGTGCACGCACATTCTTTTCTCAAATTAAACTTATGATGTTGGGGGTAGGTATTATTTATATATCTGGAGCAGTTGGATTAATGTTGGTAATGAAGTTTACTTTTTGGCAGGCTTTACTTAAGGGTGTACTACCTTTTATTGTCGTCGATTTTATTAAAGCTGCCGTTACTGCTTCTGTGAGTTCTGTAATACTACCACGAGCCTCTTATAATGGAGAGATCGATAAAAGGGCATGATTCTTCTTCTCTCCTTCCTCTTGAGCGGATACAACCACTTCTAAATAATAAAAGTAGTTTTCTTCTTCTGGAAACTCAAAGAGTAGACGAGGAGAATTGTTTCTCATACCTGTTTGTAGATCCTGTCAGGATAATTACCTGTTTTAATTTTGATGCAGTCCCGCAAACATTCCAATATCTGGAGAGATTCCTGAGTAGAGGATATTGGGCGGCAGGCTTCTTTTCTTATGAATTAGGTTATGGGTGGGAGGATTTTAGGATAAAAAGGAGATTTTCTTTTCCATTAATCTGGTTAGGCATTTTTGAATGTCCATTGATCTTTGATCATCTCAGGAAAAGCTTCTTAACCCCTATGCTGAGTTGTTGCAGGGGGGATGTGCCCTTTCGGTTCTCAGGATATCAGATTAAATATCTCAGGCTCAACGAGAGTATTGGCGAATACATAAGAAATATTCAGCGGATTAAGAATTATATTGCTCAAGGGTTGACCTATCAGGTTAATTATACTATTAAGTGTAAATTTGAATTTCAAGGATCGAGTTTAGCTCTCTATAAAAATCTACGGGATGCTCAGCCGGTTGCCTATTCCGCTTTAATCAGAGATAGGCGGTTTGAGCTACTTTCTTTCTCTCCGGAATTATTCTTTCGTAAGAAGGGAAAGCTGATTACAGTCAGGCCTATGAAGGGAACTATCTCGCGTGGCAGAACAGTAAAGGAGGATGAGTTTCAGATTAGGAGTTTAAAGGCAAGCGTGAAGGACAGGAGTGAGAATGTAATGATTGTAGATCTATTGCGTAATGATCTGGGAAGGATCGCCGAGATAGGCAGTGTTAAAGTCAGTAAATTATATACAGTTGAGAAATATAAAACTCTATTTCAGATGACCTCTACCATTCAGGCTAAATTGAGAGATAACGTATCATTCTATGAGCTTTTTAGAAATATCTTTCCCTCTGGTTCCGTAACAGGTGCCCCCAAGATAGAAACAATGAAGATTATAAAGGAATTAGAGAGGCGGGAGCGCCGAGTTTATACTGGGGCTGTAGGATTCTTTAAGCCCAATAGGGATGCGGTTTTTAATGTAGCTATCCGTACAATATTACTCAGGGGTACTACGGGAGAGATGGGTATTGGTAGCGGGATTGTGTTTGATTCTGATCCTCAGAGAGAATATAAAGAATGCGAGCTAAAGGCACAGTTTTTTGTGATGAAGAGGAGGGTTGAATTCCACTTAATTGAGACGATACGCTGGTCGAAGAAAACAGGCTTCTTTTTACTTCCCTATCATTTACAGAGGCTTAAGTCCTCAGCGAAATATTTTGACTTTCTCTTTAATGAAATGACCATCAAGCAGAAATTAAAGAGCATCAGCAGGTGTTTGAATCCTGCCTTTCATTACCGTGTCAGATTACTGCTCTCTAAAGAAGGCAACATTCATATAAGCTATCGTAGAATTAGAAGGGAATTTGGTAGCCATAGAGAACTGAGGGTGACCTTTTCAGGGAGGAGTACGGATTCATCCGATATATTTCTTTACCATAAGACTACCAATCGCAGGCTTTATAATCAAGAGTATTGCAGGGCAAGGAGGGCAGGTTTTTTTGAGATTATATTTGAGAACGAAAAAGGCGAGGTTACAGAGGGATGTATTTCTAATATTTTTATACGCCTGGGTGATGTTTATTATACCCCTCCCGTCAGTTGTGGCTTACTGGAGGGTGTTTATCGTAAATATTTTATAGAAAAGAAGGCCCCCTTTGTTAAAGAGAGGGTTCTGCGTAGGGAGGATTTATTTAAGGCGGATGCTGTATATCTTACCAATGCGGTGCGCGGTATAACTCGTGTCAGGTTATTGTAGTAGCTCGATTGTAAGCCCTGCCTTCTATTTATAATGGCGGCGGCTGTGCTGTGTGGTGTATTCATCGTGGGGTATTTTAGTAGTAATTTGAATTTTTAGTGATATAATAAAAAGTTGTAATAAAATAACAAGCAATATGAATTTAATGTATCTTTTTGTATTTCTATTCCTTAGAGAGGTTATACAATGGCTAAAACAATAAAGGAAATTAATGCGAAGATTAAAAACGGGGAAGTAGTCGTAGTTACTGCCGAAGAAATTATTGAATTGGTAAATAAGCAGGGGATAGAGAAGACAGCCAAGGAGGTAGATGTAGTTACTACAGGGACCTTTGCTCCTATGTGCTCTTCAGGCGCTTATTTTAATATCGGACATTCTAAGCCTCGTATAAAATTAGGCGGTGGTTTATGTAAGATTAATGATATCCCCGCTTATACTGGGTTTGCTGCTGTCGATATTTATCTGGGAGCAGCTGCTCTTCCTGACGATGACCCCCGTAATAAAGTGTATCCTGGAGAGTTTAGATATGGGGGAGGGCATGTAATTCAGGAGCTGGTTGAGGGCAGGGATGTGTTTCTTCAGGCAACGGCTTATGGCACAGATTGTTATCCCAGAAAGCATTTGGAAACCCGGCTTAATCTGAAAGATTTAAACGAGGCCGTGCTTTTTAATATTCGCAATTGTTATCAGAATTATAATGTAGCAGTTAACCTTTCCGAACGAATGATTTATACATATATGGGGGTATTAAAACCCAATTTGGGTAATGCTAATTATTGCTCTGCCGGGCAGTTATCGCCGCTTTTGAATGATCCCTATTATAAAACCATTGGTATCGGCACAAAGATATTCTTAGGCGGAGGGATTGGTTATATTATATGGCATGGGACACAGCATAATCCAGCAGTAAAAAGAACTGATAATGGTGTTCCAATCAATCCCGCAGGGACATTGGCTGTTATTGGCGATTTGAAGCAGATGAAGCCAGGTTGGTTGATGGGGACGAGTATGCTCGGGTATGGGGCTACCCTAACGGTAGGAATAGGTGTCCCTATTCCTATCTTGGATGAGGAGATATGTCGTTATGCTGCAGTTAGCGATGAGGAGATTTATACCCAGATTGTTGATTATAGTCGTGTTTATCCACAGGGCGGATTGAGGATTTTGGGTCAGGTTAATTATGCGCAATTGAAATCCGGTTCGATTATTATTAAGGATAAGATGATACCCACAGGGGCACTTTCGAGCTACTCTAAGGCAAAAGAGATTACCGAGGAATTAAAATCTTGGATTCAAAAGGGTGAATTTGAGTTGACCGAGCCGGTTGCGCCTTTGCCCGGTGTTGAATCAGGTTATTGTTTTAAGCCATTGAAAGAAAGACCCATCTTAGAGAAGGGAAGATAATAGAGGGCTGAGGAGATATTGGAAGTCAGATCATTCTCCTGACAGAGAGGCCAGTTTTAGTTAGAAAGGAAGAGGTAATATAATATGCCATTGGAGGAATTAATAATTTCACAGGCAATTATTAAATCATATTATCAGAAGCTGCTGAGCTCTCTTGATGTAGATGTTGCTATAGTAGGAGCGGGGCCTTCTGGTATGATCTGCGGTTATTATCTCGCTAAGGCTAAGAAGAGGGTGGTAATCTTTGAACGGAAGTTATCTGTAGGCGGAGGGATATGGGGCGGCGGGATGATGTTTAATGAGATTGTTTTACAGCCAGAAGCAAAAGGTATATTCGATGAGTTGCGAATAAGGACACGTAAATATCAAGATGAATATTATTTGGCCGATTCACTGGAGGCAGCTTCTGGTTTATGTTTTGCAGCCTTGCAGGTTGGGGTTAAGATATTTAATCTGATCTCAGTTGATGATGTTATGATTCGCAGAAGTTGTGTTTGCGGACTGGTGTTGAATTGGTCGGCGGTTAATATGGCAAATTTGCATATAGACCCACTTACGATAAAAGCCAGGTTTGTTGTTGATGCTACCGGACATGCAGCCGAAATTGCACGTATTATAGAGAGAAAGAGTAAAATGGACTTAAAGACAGATGGCGGTAGGGTACTGGGAGAGCAGTCTATGTGGGCAGAGGCCGCCGAAGATATAATTATTGAGAACTCACGTGAGATTTGCTCTGGGCTTTATGTCTGTGGTATGGCAGCAAATGCTGTATTTGGTGGTCCGCGCATGGGACCAATATTTGGTGGGATGTTACTCTCTGGCAGGAAGGTGGCACAAGAACTGATTCAGAGGTTATAGAAGATATTATCAACACCTCCTTTTAATTTGTCAGACTCATGAGTTATAAATATAATGATTTTTGATGTGATGGCGACCGCCTACTAAGGATTATCTATGTGTTTAAATGCGATAGCGTTAATATCTGGTGGTCTAGATAGTGCGCTGGCGGCTAAGATTATTAGTAGGCAGGGTATTAATGTTACTGGCGTTACTTTCCTTACGCCCTTTATGCGTCCAGAGGTGGGAGGGTTAGCTAAGAATATCGGTATCGATATAAGACTGATAGATATTTCTTTAGAGTATCTAGACTTGATTAGAAATCCGCGTTTTGGTTTTGGTAAAAATTTAAACCCATGTATTGATTGTCATATCTTTATGTTGAGAATGACAAAAGATCTTATGGGAGATTATAATGCAAGATTCATAATCAGCGGTGAGGTCTTGGGTCAAAGACCGATGTCCCAAAACAGAGCCGCTTTAAAAAGAATAGAACAGGAGAGTGGGCTTGAGGGTTTACTTCTCAGACCCCTCTCTGCCAGACTTCTCTCATCTACTGTTCCTGAGAGAGAGGGCTGGGTTGAGCGTAGTAGACTCTTTGGTTTTTCTGGCAGGTCACGTAAACCCCAGATGGAATTAGCAGAGAGGTTAGGTCTGAGTGGTTTTACTCAGCCAGCAGGAGGATGCCTTCTAACAAATCCTTCAGCCTTCTACTAAAACCAGGGTCTGTTAGAAG